>JADGOK010000099.1 GCA_017882985.1 Acidimicrobiales bacterium | reverse complement strand
GGACTTGAAATCAAAAATCCCGGGCAGTTCCGCGCCCTCCAGCGGTGCGTTGAGTTTGCTGCCCGACGCGATGATCAAACCCTCGAAGGGAATCCGGCTGTCATCGTGCAGAATCACCTCACGGTTGTCCACGTCCAGCCCGATGACCACCGACTCTCGCCGCTCGTCGATTCCTCGCAACTCGGCCACGTTCTGACCCTTCCAGTAGAGCGTGTCGTCGCGCCCAGTGAGGAAGTGGTCGGCCATCGCGGCGGGGGAGTAGGGAGCGTACGGCTCGGTCGACAGTGCGACGACCGAGCCGCTGGGATCTTCGCGCCGCAACGTCTCGGCGGCGGTGATGCCCGCGGGACCGGTCCCAATGATGACGGCGCGCATCAACCGCTCACCGTCACGCGCTCAACGGCGTCAACTGCACCCCGGGCGTCGTGCAAGAGCACGCGGGAAAGGCTCCGCACGGCCACGGCGAGGGGCGAGTCATCCGCCAGATCGCCTACGGAAGGTTCGCTCGTGCGGACGCCCTCGTCAAAAGGGAGTCCGGTGACCGAAGAGAACTCGAACCCACCGAGGCGTTCAATGTACGCGAGGGCGTTCGCGACGTCACCGTCCTTGCGACACTGGTTGACGATCAGATCGATCGTCTCGATCCCAAGCTCTCTCGCCAGACGGGCGGTCTCCAGAGCGACTTGGATCGAGTTGAACGTGGGCTCGACCACCACGAGGGCGCGATCGAATCCCCGCGCCAAGGCGCGTCCGAAGTGTTCAACGCCGGCGTGGGTGTCCATGATGACGACGTCGCCTCGCCGCAGACGCATATTGGCAATGGTGGCGGCGAGCAGGGCGTTCTCGGGACAGAGACAACCGCCACCGGCTCGCCGAACACCCCCCATGACCAAGAGGCGAACCCCGTCGGGAGCGTTGACCGCGAGGCGATCAACGACGTCAGAGGTGTCGGGATTGAGTCGCAGCATCGTTCCCGAGCCCTCGCCGGGACGAGCGCCGGTCTTTTCCTCAACGTAGTCCGCGTTCGAGGCCAGGGGCACGACCTCGGCCATGGTGGACACGTCAATGCCGAGGGTCGCACCCAGGTTGCGTTGCTCGTCAGAGTCGACGGCGATGACCTGGGCACCGAGTCGGGCCAGCGATCGCGCGAGCATCGCCGTCAACGTGGACTTGCCCACGCCGCCCTTGCCGACCACCACGACGCGCACGCCCCGGTCGTCGGCGTCGGCGGTCATGTCGTTGGCGCGTGTCGCGCACATGCCCTCATCCCCCCACCGTCGCGCCGGCGGTCGCGAACTCCTCGTCACGCACGTCATCGGACGCGATGAACGTGAGGCCCAGGCCTTGACGCTTCGCCTCGATGTGGCGGCGGATGAGCAGCGCGGCCTTGTACGGGTCGGGCTCGACGGCGAACTTGGCGCCGACCACCCCATCGAGGCCGTCGGCCAGGAGGTTGACGACGTTGGCGCTGCCGAAGATGGGTGGCTGGACTCCGAGCACCGTGGTGATTCCTGAACCGACCACGTAGGCGCCGATGGCCACCGCCTTCTCCGAGTACCACTCCGGCGCGGCTCCGGCGAGGGGCAGGCTGTCGATGTCGACGCCGATCGCGTTGGCGAGGGCCGCGGCCAGCTGCATGATCCGGCTGTTGTCCACGCACGAACCCATGTGCAGCACCGGAGGAATGCCGAGCGACTTGCACAGCGCACCGAGACCGGGTCCGGCGAGATCGGCGGCGGCGGGCATCATCTGTCCGGCCTTGCCGTTGGCGACGGCGGCACAGCCGGTGACGAGGACGAGGATGTCGTTCTCGATCAACTTGCGGGTCAGTTCGATGTGCTCGAAGTCCTGGGCCAGCTTCGGGTTGTTGCAGCCAACGACGGCGACGGCGCCGCGAATAGTGCCCGCGACGATGGCGTCGACCAGCGGCTGGGGCGTGCCGCCCAACGCGCCGAGGATCGCCTCGACGGAGAAGCCGCCCATCATCTGGACTGGCGCGACGGGGATCCGGACGCGGTCGCGGTTTCGGTTGGGGTACGCCTCGACAGCCATGCGAACGATGTCGTGGGCAATCTCGGCGCCGCGATGCGGGTCGAACGAGACGTGCGTGGCGCCGGGAAACTTCGCCTTGTCCGACGTCGAGATGATCTTCGTGTGGTAGCACTTGGCGACGTCGACGACCGAGGGCATGATGCACTGATAGTCGACGACCATCGCTTCCAGCGCGCCGGTGACCAGTACCAACTCCTGCATGAGATGGTTGCCGGCGATGTGGACGCCTTTGCGCATCAACATTTCGTTCCCCGTGCAGCAGAGGCCCACGATGTTGATGCCAGTGGCCCCGTAGGAGCGCGCGAGTTCGACGAGTTCGGGGTCCTGCGCCGCCGTGACGACCACGTCAGAGAGCAGCGGATTGTGACCGTGCATCGCGATGTTCACCTGGTCGGTTTCGAGCACGCCCAGGTTCACCTCGGAGGTGACGGGTGATGGGGTGCCGAACATGATGTCGGACAACTCTGTCGCGATCATGGATCCGCCCCAGCCATCGGCCAACGCGGTGCGCAGCCCGTGCAGCAGCAGATTCACGTAATCATTGTCGACGCCCATGTGCGTGCGATGCATCATTTCGACGTTCTCGCGGTCGATGCCGCGCGGCGTGATGCCGAGGCCGGTCCACTTCTCACGTCGCAACGCGGGGACGCGTTCGATGAACGAGAGCGATCCCTTGGCGGTGCCGTAGTTGGCCATCAACTCATCCGCCAGATCGATTGCGACCTCATTCGTGCTGCGGCCCTCGATGGCGACGCCCACTTCGAGGGCGATCCGTCGCAGTTTCGCCTCGTCGGTCACGCGGTATCCGCTGTTCTCACCGTGGGCCATGGCGCTGAAGACTTCGAGGATGTCGCGTCCGTGGTCCGAGTGCGACGACGACCCCGCGGCAATGGTGCGACCGAGGTTGCGGGCCACGATCACGTCGGCGTCAGCGCCACATACGCCTCGCTGGGGCCCCTCACCGAATGGGTCAATCCGGCACGGCCCCATCGCGCAGTTGCGGCAACTGAGACCCAACTGGCAGTACCCGCACTGCGGTTCCTGGGCGCGCAGCCGGTCCCAGACCGTCTCGACGCCCTCCTCGCGGGCCCTTTCGATCATCTGCTGTGCGTCATCGTGAATCGACAGTCGGCTGAGTTGCCGTCCGCCGTCGTAGGTCGTGGTCATGACGTCCCTTCCTCTCTTCTCGAGCCGCTCGGTGCCTGGGTGGCTGCAGCGTTTTGGTCTTGTCCCGCTCGTGCGCCGTTCTCGCGCCGGTGACGAACCCAGGTGTCCTGAGCCGCGCCATTCACGCTGAGCCGGGCTGCGCCGAACGAACGCCATCCCGCCAGGGGATCGCCGTCGGCCGCCGCCGGCGTCAGTCCCGCCGCCGCGAGGACCGCGCCACTCTCGCGGAGCCGACCCGCCGCAACGAGTTCGTTGATCTCGCCGTAGATGAGAGCATCGACCTTGCAGCTCTCGACGCACGCCGGCACTTCGCCTCGACCGACACGTTGTTCGCAGCCGTCGCACTTCACCGCGACCAGCGACTCGGGGGTCATGGTGCCCGCGAGCGGGTGGAAGGTCAGCACGTCAAAGGGACAGACGACCGCGCACATGGCGCAGCCGATGCAGCGTCGCGCGTCGATCAGCACCAGGTCACCGCTGGTGTCGCGATGAATCGCTCCCGTCGGGCAGACGCGCTGGCACGGCGCGGGGTCGCAGTGGCGACACTTGTTGGGATAGCTGGTGTCGGGCACCGCTCCGGCTTCGACGTGCACTCGCTTGCGCGGAAGTGGCACTTCGTGGAAGGCCTCGGCCAGCTCATGGCTCGCAGAGTGCTCTACGGCGCAGGCGACTTCGCACTGGAGGCAGCCGATACAACGTTCAGGGTTGACGAATACGGTGCGCATCATTCACAACCTCCACCTGAAACACTCTTCGGGCAGCGCGGGCAGCGAAGCCAGAACTCCCGAGAGGTCATTGGCGTAAGTATGACCTCGGCGTGAGTAGCGGAAACTTTCGCGAGTAGGGCTACAAGTCCTTTCTTGTGGTGGCGTTGATGTTCGAGCACGGCGCCCTTCAACGTCATGGATTGGCGTGGCCGAGGACTTGGTATTGCTCATCCGTCGTGACGTCGGTGCGAATGACGGCGTCGTTTTGAAACGGCTGACGCCGCAGTGGTTCGGGGACTCTCCCGAGGCGCCAGGGATGCGTGGAGTGAGGGTCGGCGCGGGGCGTGCGTGAATCGTGGAGACTGAGTAGGTGGGAGAGCCGCTCAGCAGGAATGCCCGTCTGTTGGTGGCCGGTCAGGCCGTGCGCGGGCTCGGCTACGGCTTCACGGCGGTGGTCCTCGGCTCACTGCTCGCTACTCGCGGAGTGAGCCCACTACGGGCGGGCGTGTTGCTCGCGGTGCTGATCGGCGGGAGCGCGGCGGCGTCACTCGTCGTGGGCGCGTTCGGTGACCGTTTCGGTCGCCGACGCTCCTACGGCCTGTTCTTCGTCGGTCTCGCCCTGGCTGGTGCGGTGGTGGCGATCAATCCTCCGCTGTGGGTCCTGTTCGTCGTCGCGCTGACCGGCACCCTTTCCACCGACGTGGTCGACAACGGAGCGGCGACCACCCTCGAACAGGTCATGCTGGCGGGCGAGGACGCGGGCACTGGTCGGATCTACGGGTGGTACAACGCCGCGGGCGCCGCGTTCGGCGCCCTCGGCGCCCTCGGCGCCGTGGTCGCGGGAGCGAGCACCACGGGCCGCGGCGCGCACGCGTGGCTGTTCGCGGCGTTGGTGCCCGTCGGCATCGTGGGCGTGTTCTGTGCGAGGGGCCTCACGACGTCCGTCGAGGCGGACGCGAGAGATCTCGACGGGACGGCGACCTCGAAGAGGGTGAGGGTGAGACTGGGACCATCGCGAAGGGTGGTGCGTCACCTGTCGGCACTGTTCTCGGTGGACGCGGCGGGAGGCGGTCTGGTGACGACGGGCTTCCTGTCGTACTACCTGAGCACTCGCTACGGGGCGACGCTCGCGACGCTCGGATGGCTCTTCTTCGCGGTGTCGGTCCTGCAGGCGGTGTCGGTTCTGGTGGCACCCCTGCTCGCGCGACGCTTCGG
>JADGOK010000098.1 GCA_017882985.1 Acidimicrobiales bacterium | reverse complement strand
CCGAGATGGAACGCGTCGCCGACGACCTCTGGTCGCTCGGACTCACCCCTGACGCGACCGCGATCGCCCTCGTGCGTGAACAACTCAACGAGCGCGGCGTCACTCGTGCATCGTCGTTGGCCGGCGCGGAGGGCGCGCGGGTGACGGTCGCGGGCGTGGTGACGCATCGCCAGCACCCCGAGACGGCGAACGGGGCGGTCTTTGTCAATCTGGAGGACGAGACGGGTCACGTCAACGTGATCTTCTCCAAGGGCGCCTGGACTCGGTGGTCGTTGGTGGCGCGCCGCTCACCGGCGCTGGTGATTCGCGGCACACTCCAGCGCGGTCAGGGGAGTATCTCGCTCACCGCAGAGTTCGTCGAGCCGTTGCTGCTGGGTGCGGTCACGCCCTCGCGCGACTGGCGATGAATCAGCCGAAGGCGAATTCGGGTCGTTCGCCCGCGCTCACTTGGGAACGCACGTCGGCTTGGACCAGCGCGAGGTCATCGGGATGAGTCACGCCCACGCAGCGCGAGGTCGTGACGAGTACGTCAAAGCGCAGCGGCACGTGGTGCAAGACCTTGCCCACGAACACCGGCAACAGCACCTCGGATTCCTCTCGAAAGTCGTGCTCCTCGAACGCGCGGTGCAGCAGAGGCCACATCGCAGGCTGGAATCCCCAGAGGTTCATCGACACGATCGATTCGGGGTCCAAGAACACCGGTGAAACTCCATCGTCGGACGAAAAGCCGTCGACGGAGTTGTGCACCTTGCGTCGCTCCCAGATGTCGGTGAGGTGACCGTTCACGACGTTGCAGACGCCGCGCGACACCGGCAAGTCGCCCACCAGAGCCCGGTCGAGTTGGAAACCGATCAGGCAGTTCGTTGACTTAGCGACCAGGTGCGCGCCCAGTCGCGCGAACGCGTCGCGGCCGTAGAGGTCGTCGGCGTTGGAGATACCGAAGGGCGCGTTGACGTCGACGTAGGTTTCGGCGGCGAGCACCGCGTGCACCGTGCCGAGCGGCTCGTCCTGCAGCGCGAACGAGACTTGCCGGTTCTTCGGCCAGAAGTTCCGCACGTGCTCTTGGATCTCAGGACCAGTATCGGCGTTCACGACCATGACGATGTGGTCGAAGCCCGCCGCGAACGCGTCCGAGGCGATCAGGTCAATGACGCCTTCGCCGTGCACCCCGATCGGGGCGAGTTGCTTGAGTCCGCCGTAGCGGCGGGCTCGCCCGGCGGCGAGGACGACCAGCGTCGGTCCGCTCACCTCGACCACTTCACGACGGCCGATGCCCACGTCATGCCCGCGCCGAAGCCCGTGAGCAAGGCGTAGTCACCGGCCTTGACGCGACCGTTGTCGCGCGCGTCGGCGAAGGCTAGGGGGATCGACGCGCTCGACGTGTTGCCGTAGCGGTCGAGCACGACGACGGCGCGCGACATTTCGATACCGAGGCGCTGCGTCGCCGCCTGGATGATGCGGAGGTTGGCCTGGTGGGGGATGACGAGAGCCAGGTCGTCGGCGGTAATGCCGGCCTCCTTTAGCGCTTCCTCGGCCGAGCTCACGACCACACGCACGGCACGGCGAAAGACCTCTTTGCCGTCCATCTCGAAGAAGCCTCCGTGTTCACAGGTCAACAGGTCGGCCGCCGATCCGTCGGCACCGAGACTGAACGAGAGCAGGTCAGTGCCGTCGGGGTCGTACTCGAGCACCGCGGCACCCGCGCCGTCGGCGAGCAGTACGGCCATGTTGCGGTCGGTCCAGTCGACCCAGCGCGAAAGGTGCTCGGCGCCGATGACCAGAATCTTCTTGTTTCCCGTTTCGAGTAGGCCTTGGGCCGTACGCAGGGCGTACATGAAACCGGCGCAGGCGGCGTTCACGTCCATCGCGGGACACGTGAGGCCCATTGCGTTGGCGATCATCGGGGCGGTCGCGGGGGCGATGCGGTCGGGCGTCGTGGTCGCGAGCACCAGGAAGTCGATGTCGCTCGTTGAAAGTCCGGCGTCGGCGAGGGCGCGCTCACCGGCGAGGGTGCCGAGCGTCATCGCCGAGCCGCCGATACGGCGTTCGCGGATCCCGGTGCGCTCGGTGATCCACTGGTCCGAGGTGTCCAACGTCAAGGAGAGTTCGTCGTTCGTGACGATCCGGTCGGGTACGGCAGTGCCCCAACCCGTGATGCGTACGCCCATAGTCAGATCTTTCGGTTTGCTTTCAACAAAGTCTAGGTGGTGGCTCTAGGTCGACGGAGGTGCCTTCAGCACCTGCAAAGTGCAGCGCGCTACGCATATCAGTCGACCGTGTTCGTCGGTGAGGTCGATGCCCCAGACGTGGACCGTGCGACCCTTGCGAATCGGCGTCGCGGTCGCGGTGAGCGTGCCACTCGACATCGAACGAAGGTGCGAGCAGTTGAGTTCGGTGCCCACCACGATGGATTCCGGTGCCACGCTGACGAATCCACCGAGCGACGCCGCGCTTTCGGCGAGTAGTGCCGACACGCCACCGTGCAGGATGCCGTACGGCTGGTGGACGCGGGGACCGACCTCGACCTGCAAGACGACCTTCTCGGGCGTTACCGACACCGTCTGCACACCGAGGTGTTGGTGAATGTTCTCGCGCTCAGATTCAGAAAAGAGTGGCGTCTCGTCCATTCGTGCAGTCTAGAAGTCGGCCGGTAACCTTTCCCCATGACTCGACGCGTGGACCTACGAAGTGACACCGTGACCCAACCGACGCCGGCCATGCGCGACGCAATGGCGAACGCGCCCGTTGGCGACGATGGTTACGCCGAGGACCCGACCGTCAACGCCCTCGAAGAGCGCTTCGCCCAGATCGTGGGCAAGGACGCCGCCGTCTTCGTGCCCTCGGGCGTGATGGCCAATCAGATCGCGGTGCGCGTGCTCACCCGACCGGGTGACCTCATCGTGGCGGGTCGCGGCCAGCACGTCGTGAGTTTCGAGATGGGTGCTTCGGCACGCAACTCCTCGGTGCAGTTCGCGACGCTCGACGACACGAACGGTGCGCTCGAGCTGAGTGACGTCCTGGACGTCATCGAGGCCGAGGGTGATCACCAACCCCACGTGGCGATGGTCGCCGTCGAGAACACGCACATGCCGTCGGGCGGCACGCCGTGGGACGTGGCGGCTCTTCGCGCGCTCGCCCAGGCCATTGGTGGGCGTCCGCTCTACCTCGACGGCGCACGTCTCTTCAACGCAGTCGTCGCGACGGGCACGTCGGCGCAGGATTTCTGCGCCCCAGCGACACTCGTGATGACGTGTCTTTCCAAGGGACTCTGCGCACCCGTCGGATCCTTGTTGGCGGGTCCCGCGCACATGATGGAGGCGGCTCGTGTCGAACGCAAGCGGCTCGGCGGTGCCATGCGCCAGGCCGGCATTCTCGCCGCGGCGGGCCTCGTCGCACTCGACACGATGATCGATCGTCTCGGTGAGGATCACCGACGTGCTCGTCAGTTGGCAGAAGCGTTCAGCGCCGCGTTTCCCGAGTCGAACTACGACCCGGCGACGTGCCGCACCAACATCGTTGCCTTCAACCATCCCCGGGCGCGCCAGGTCGTGGACGAACTGGTCCTGCGCGGCGTCGAAGGCGGCACCGTCGCGCCACGGCGTGTGCGCTTCGTGACCCACGCGGGCGTGAGCGACGACGACGTCGCGTACGCCGTTGAGGTGCTCAGAGATTTCCGTCCGTCGGCAACCTGATTCGGCGCGAGTCGTTCACTGCGAGATTGCCGACCGTTCACGCGGGTCCGCTGGAGGACGGCGGGCCACAAGGGGTAGCCTAAGAAGGTTCCTATGGCCGTTGCTATGACTGAAATCCTCCACCTCTCCACGTTCCTGCGCCGCCCGATCTTCGATCAGGACGGTGACCGGATTGGCCGCGTCCAGGACCTGGTCGCGCGCCTCGGCGACGACGCCCATCCGCCCGTCGTGGGGGCGGTCATCCGCATCGAAGGACGCAACCTCTTCGTCCCGATTCGAAAGATCGGGGGACTCGCGCAAGGGCGCATGACCTTCGAGGGTCGCCGCGTGGACCTGCGTCGTTTCGAGCGGCGTCCGGGCGAACTGCTGCTCGCCGAGGACCTGCTCGCTCGACACCTGATCAACCTGGTGCGCGGTCGTCTCATCATCGCCAACGAGATCGAGATCGCCGAGATCGACGGCAAGTGGGAGGTCGTCGGCGTCGACCCGGGCCGACGTCCGTTCCTGCGCCGCGTGCTCGGCCAGAAGATCGGTCAGCGCGTCAAGGCAGAGACGATCGTCGACTTCGCCTCAATCGAGCCGTTCGTGGCGCACGTGCCTACGGCACGTCTACGTATTCCCTACCGCAAGTTGGCCCGCTTACACCCCGCCCAGATCGCCGACCTGGTCGAACAGGCGAGCCACGAAGAGGGTGAGGAGATCATCGAAGCGGTGGGACTCAACCGAGAGCTCGAAGCCGACGTCTTCGAAGAGCTCGACACCACCCATCAGCTCGAGTTCCTCGAATCACGCAGCGACGTCGACGCGGCGCGACTGCTCGCGCGAATGGAGCCCGACAACGCGGCGGACCTGATCAACGAGATCGACCAGGACCGCCGACTGTCAATTCTCGAGCAGCTGCCCGAGCTGCAGCAGGCGAAGGTCCGCAACTTGCTTTCGTACAACGCGGACACCGCCGGGGGTCTCATGAACACCGACTTTGTGTCGGTGCCCGAGACCGCGACCGTCGCCGACGCGATCGACATCATCCGCACGTCGTCGGTACCGGCCGAGTCCCTGCACGCCGTGTTCGTCCTCGATGCCAACGGCCAGCCGATCGGCGCCTCCTCCATCGCACCGCTCGTGCGTGCTCGCCCGAGCGAACTGGCGATTAGCGTCGCGCGAACCCAGCTCACCCACGTCCACCCGCACTGGGACCTGCACCGGGTCGCTCGAAAGATGAGCGACTTCAACCTCACGGTGCTGCCGGTCCTCGACGAGGACCACAGCAAGATGATGGGTGTCGTAACCGTTGACGACCTACTCGAAGTGCTCCTGCCCCAGGGTTGGCGCCGCGAGTTTGGCATGACCGCGGTGGAGGAATAGTGCGCCGCGCGGCCACGGGTCTCGTTCAAGGGGGGTCCTTCTGAAACCCCCTAGTACCGGCCGCAGGGCCAACGACATCGCGACACAACTTCGAGCG
>JADGOK010000097.1 GCA_017882985.1 Acidimicrobiales bacterium | reverse complement strand
CGGCGCTCCAGGGTGAACTGGAGAACACCTACGCGCTGATCGACTCACGGAGTTCGCCGACCGCGACTCGAATCTTTCGTCTACTGCCTGCGCTCAAACGGACCTACACTTTGAACGCGCGACAGGCAGTCGACTTCTGAACCGGAGGTACTGATGGAACGAATTGGTGTGGTGGGCTGCGGCCTGATGGGTTCGGGAATCGCGGAAATCGCGGCTCGATCCGGAGCGGACGTCGTCGTGATCGAAACCGATCGAGAAGCCATCGCCGCAGGTCTGGCGCGAATAGAAAAGTCCCTTTCACGCGCCGTGGCAGCCGGAAAGGTCCCCGAAGAGGAGGCCAATCTTGCGCGCGGCAACCTGATGTTCAGCGAGGACTTCTCTCGACTCGCCGATCGTGAGCTCATTATTGAAGCCGTCGCCGAAGACGAAGACGTGAAGGTGGAGGTGTTCAAGAAGTTGGACGCCGTCGTCCTGGACCCTTCGGCCATTCTCGCCACCAACACGTCATCCATTCCCATCATCAAGTTGGCAATGGCGACCAAACGACCCGAGCAGGTGATCGGGATGCACTTCTTCAATCCGGTGCCCGTTCTTCGCCTCGTCGAGATCATCTCGTCGCTCTTGACGAGCGCCGAGACGACCGCGCGCGTTCGAGAGTACGCCAGTGGTCCGCTGAAGAAGCGCGTCATTACCTCACCGGATCGCGCCGGTTTCGTCGTCAATGCTCTCCTTATCCCCTACCTGCTCTCCGCGGTGCGAATGCTCGAATCCGGCTTCGCCAGTGCCGATGACATTGATACCGGCATGGTGGTGGGCTGCGCCCATCCGCTCGGACCCTTGGCGTTGGCTGATCTGATCGGGCTTGACACCACCTTGGCGGTCGCGGAGTCACTGTACGAGGAGTTCAAAGAGCCCCACATGGCACCACCGCCCTTGTTGTCGCGCATGACCCAAGCGGGTCTGCTCGGACGCAAGTCCGGTCAGGGCTTCTACTCGTACAAGTCGTAGCAAGGAGATCGCAGGCCCTCATCGTCGAGCGACATTAGTTGAGGCCAGATTTGCTTCTACGCTGTGGCGTGGACGCTGAGGAACAACTGGTCACCTACGTCGTCACGCTGCAGTGCGCTGACATGCCGGGCATCGTGCGCGGCGCGAGTTCGGCGATCTTCTCCCTGGGCGGCAATATCGTCGAGAACGATCAGTTCACCGACCCCGTCACCGGCCAGTTCTGCATGAGGACGCGCTTTGAGACCGCGCACGATGACGTCAACGCCGTGCGAACGTTGCTGACGCGTGAATTGGCTGACTTCTCGCCCACACTCGGCATCCGTAGGGAGCAGTCGCGCCATCGCGCGGTCGTCATGGTGTCCAAGTTCGACCACTGTCTCGCCGATCTCTTGTACCGACGAGATCAGGGCGACCTGTCACTCGACCTCGTCGCGGTCGTGAGCAATCACGACGACTGTGGCCCGTTGGCCGCTCGACACGGCGTGCCCTTCTTCCACGTCCCCGTCGACGAGCAGCACAAGGCGGCGGGTGAGATCGAACTTCGCTCGATTCTCGCGACCTACGACGCTGACTACGTGATTCTGGCGCGCTACATGCAGGTACTGTCGGCGGCATTCTGTTCGCAGTGGAGTGGGCGCGTCATCAACATCCACCATTCGTTCCTCCCGGGATTCAAGGGTGCGAAGCCGTACCATCAGGCCTACGAGCGCGGCGTGAAACTGATCGGCGCCACCGCGCACTTCGTGACGTCGGATCTTGACGAGGGACCGATCATCGAGCAAGACGTCGTGCGCGTGTCGCACGCCCGCGGTCCGAGCGACCTCATCGCACTCGGTCGCGACATCGAGCGACACGTACTGGCGCGCGCGGTCCAATTGGTCGCCGAGGATCGCGTGGCCCTGGTGGGCAGTCGAACCGTCATCTTCGCCCAGTGAACCTGACGATCAGGTGACGGCGTTTCGCACCGCGAACCGCGGGTCGAGAAAGGACTTGCTCGTCATCACCTGGGCGATGTGTTCCACCGCGTCAAAGACGTCGACGTAGCGCAGATAGAGCGGAGCGAAACCGAATCGACAGATGTCAGGAGCGCGGAAGTCTCCGATGACTCCGCGTTCGATGAGGGACTGAATCACTGCGTAGCCGTCGGCGTGGCGTAGTGCCACCTGACTGCCGCGCTTGGCGTGTTCGCGCGGCGTCACCAACTCGAACACGCCGGGCAGACGTTCCTCGACCAGCGCAATGAAGAGGTCGGTCATCGCGAGGCTCTTCGCTCGCACTTGCTTCATCGAAGCCCGGTCCCACACGCTCAACGCGCCCTCCATCGCGGCTAAGGCGATGATCGACGGCGACGAGGTGACGAAAGCCTGCATTCCCTTGGCGGGCTCGTACGCGAGTTCGAAGTCAAAGGGACGCGCGTGTCCCATCCATCCCGGAAACGGGTTCTCGAGGATCCCCTGCCACGACGAGCGTACGTACAGAAACGCCGGTGATCCCGGTCCCCCATTGAGGTACTTGTAGCCACAGCCGGCAGCGAAGTCGACGTCGGCGTCCGTGACGTCAAGCGGCACGGCTCCTGCCGAGTGAGCGAAGTCCCACAGCATCAGGGCACCCACGGCGTGGACATCAGCGGTGATGCCCTTCATGTCGAGCATCTCGCCCGTGCGATAGTCCACGTGGGTCAACATCACCAGCGCGACATCATCATCTAACTGTTCGTCCAGAGTGGCGCGGTCAATCGCCTTGACCGTGATCGGGCGACCCGCGCGCCGGGCCATCGCCTCGACGATGTAGATGTCCGAGTGGAAGTTCGCGGCGTCGGTCAGTACGACGTGGCGCTGCGGACGCTGAACGAGGGCGCCGCCAATCAATTTGGCGAGCATGAAGGTCAGCGTGTCACCGAAGACGACCTCACCAGGCTGGGCACCAATCAACGGTGCGAGACGATCGCCGAGTCGCGTCGGCGCGGCCATCCATCCGGCGTCGTTCCAAGTGCGCACGAGACCCCGGGCCCATTCGTGATCGATAACCTCGAGCACGCGCGCTCGAACGGCCTCGGACACCGGTCCAAGAGAATTGCCGTCCAGGTAAAGAACGTCGTCGTCGAGGACGAATTCCTCACGAATCTCCCCCAGCCGGTCTTTCGCGTCGAGTGCGCGACAATCCTCGCGAGAAATCAAAGCACTGACCTCACTTCCACCCGCACCGGGTACGGACGCCGTGGGAGCATCGAATCACGATACGCCATGCCGTTGATATCGCTCGTTCCGGGTCGCTGAGACGCCACGTGGTCGGTTCGAATTCCACAGTGCGACTCTACGCCGCCAGGATTTCTCCGCTCGAAGAGTCCCTAGGGCCTGGTGAGCGGCTTGTACTTCAGTCGATGCGGCTGATCCGCGTCGGTGCCGAGTCGCTTCTTGCGTTCGGCCTCGTAGTCGGAGAAATTTCCTTCGAACCATCGCACTTGCGCGTCACCCTCAAAGGCGAGGACGTGGGTCGAAATGCGATCCAGGAACCAGCGATCGTGACTGATCACCACGGCGCAGCCCGGGAACGACAGCAGCCCGTCCTCGAGGGCGCGCAGCGTGTCGACGTCGAGGTCGTTGGTCGGCTCGTCCAAGAGCAGCACGTTGCCGCCACTGCGCAACACCTTGGCCAGCTGCACGCGGTTACGTTCGCCTCCAGAGATCGCGCCGACCTTCTTCTGCTGGTCGCTGCCCTTGAATCCAAAGCTCGCGACGTAGGCCCTCGCGTGAATCTCGCGACTGCCAACCACCATCTGCTCCTGACCTTCGCTGATCTCGTCAAAGACCGTCGCGTCGGGGTCGAGCCCGTCACGGGATTGATCGACGTAGGCGAACGCGACGGTGGCGCCGACGTCGATGGTGCCCGAATCGGGCTTTTCCTGGTCCATCATCATCTTGAAGAGCGTCGTCTTGCCGGCTCCGTTAGGACCAATGACCCCGACGATGCCGCCGGGCGGCAGGAGGAAAGTGAGATCCTCGATCAAGAGCCGGTCGTCGAAGCTCTTCGCCAAGTGGTTCGCGTTCACGACAACGTCGCCGAGTCGCGGACCGGGCGGAATGACGATTTCGAATTTGTCGGCTCGACGTTCCGCGGATTCAGACTCGGCCACCAACTCGTTGAACGCACTCAGTCGAGCCTTGCCCTTGCTCTGGCGAGCCCTCGGCGACATTCGGATCCACTCCAGCTCTCGTTCGAGGGCCGCCTGGCGAACCTTGTCGGCTTTCTCCTCCGAGGCGAGTCGAGCCTGCTTCTGTTCGAGCCACGACGAGTAATTGCCTTCCCAAGGAATCCCTCGACCGCGATCGAGTTCCAAGATCCAGTTCGCCGCGTTATCCAAGAAGTAGCGATCGTGGGTGATCGCGACGACGGTTCCGGCGTAGTCCTGCAGGGTGCGCTCCAACCACGCGACCGACTCGGCGTCGAGATGGTTCGTAGGCTCGTCGAGCAACAAGAGGTCGGGCTTGGCGAGCAACAGACGGCACAGCGCGACGCGACGACGCTCCCCACCCGACAGTTTGGTCACGTCCGCGTCAGGCGGCGGGAGGCGAAGGGCGTCCATGGCGATGTCGAGTGTCCGCTCGAGATCCCACGCGTTCGCCGCGTCGATCTTGGTTTGTAGGTCGGCCTGCTCGGCGAGCAGCACGTCAAAATCGGCGTCGGGATCAGCCATGGCGGCGCAGACCTCGTTGAATTTCACGAGGAGATCACGTTGCGCGGCGACTCCGTCGGCGACGTTGCCGACGACGTCCTTCGTGGGATCGAGTTGAGGTTCTTGGGAGAGGTAACCAACGCTGAAACCCGGCGTCAACCGGGCCTCGCCAGTGAAACCGTCGTCGAGTCCGGCCATGATGCGAAGCAGCGACGACTTGCCCGAACCGTTCGAACCGATCACGCCGATCTTTGCGCCCGGATAGAACGAAAGATTGATTCCCTTCAAGACCTCTCGGTCGGGCGGATAGAAACGTCGAAGATCGCGCATGGTGAAAATGAACTGGGCTGCCATGCCCTCCAGTGTGGCGCAAATCAATCGGTCGAGCGCGAGGCGAGGCGGTTCGTCAAAAGTGATGACAATTACACTCGCTCCATGTCCGTCGAAACGCCCGTACTCCAGCGCCACGACACCCATCCGGTCAGAA
>JADGOK010000096.1 GCA_017882985.1 Acidimicrobiales bacterium | reverse complement strand
AACGAAAGCGGCTCCTGTTCGACGAAGAACGGCTCGGTGTGACAGCCGGAAGGGAACTCGACCGTGCTGTTCGAGCCGAGCACACCCGCGAGCTTCTCGACACCCGGGTGGAACGGGTCATCGGCACCCGACGCGATCCGTACGGGGATCCCCGTTAACGCACCGGCGTGCGCGATGACGTTGCCCGCCGCGAACGCCGACGCCGACGCGAACGCCCCGGAGCTTGCCGCGCGCGCCTGCGCGTACGAGGTCCACACCGCGGGACTGATTACCGCGAGCGCGGACACGAGGTCGGGACGCCGCTCGGCGATGGCGAGCGCTCCGTAACCACCCATGGAGATACCCATAAGGCCGATCCGGTTCGGCGAAACGCCGAGTCCCTTTCGCTGGCAGTAAGGGATGAGTTCGTCGATGACCATCGTCATCGGGTCGTCGCCGGGATGGGGATTCCAGTACCCGTCACCGCCGTCAACAGTGACCATCGCCATTGGTCGAAGTAGCGATCCACCCACGCGTAGCGCCACGGCCTGTGCAGGCGACATGCCAAACAACGCGGTGGCGTGATTGTTCCCGAACCCGTGCAGCATCACGACGAGCGCGAGTCGTTCACCCGGACGGTGACCCGGTGGATACGCAATGGTGTAGCCCACGGTACGTTGTCGAGCCTTTGAGTAGAAACTGCCTGTTTCGCTCGGGCCGATCGGTGCGAAGGACATCGTGGTGGCGGGCACCGAACAGGCACCGTCAATCTGATCGAGTAATCGCTTGCCCGGCAGCACGCCGTGGTCCACCAGTTCGAATCCGGTGACTCCGGCGACAGCGATCGCGCCGACCCCTCCCGCGAGCCAGGTGAAGAGGTGCCGGCGCGAGACCACTGTTGACTTGCGCGGCGCCGGTGGCGAGTTGCGCGGCGTCATGCTCGAATACTTCCACAACAACTCACCCCCATTGGCGACGCGGCAGCGCGTCGCTCAGGCGTCTCAGCGTCAACTTCTCCGACTTGAGAAGAACGATTGCAACAACGCGACCGATGGCGACGCCAGGACGTCGTACGTGACGTCAACCTCGTGCAGGAGTCGAGGATCGCTCAAGAGGTTGTACCGCGAACCCACCGCGCCCGCCTTCTCGTCGAGCGCGCCGACGACCAGACGAGCGACGCGAGCGTTGAGAAGTGCGCCGGCGCACATCACGCACGGCTCGAGCGTCACGTAGGCGGTCACGTCGTCCATTCGCCAGCCCGAAAGCGACGCGGCAGCGCGTCGCAACGCCACGACCTCGGCGTGCGCCGTCGGATCCTGATCGATCTCGCGGCGATTCTCCCCAACAGCGAGAAAGACACCGTTCTTTACGAGTACACATCCCACGGGTACGTCGCCGTGTTGGGCGGCGTCTTTGGCTGCCTCGAGCGCCCGGCGCATGAACGCTTCGTCCAGTGTTGCGTCAACCACCACGCACCTCTTTCTTTCACACGAACTGTACGGGGTCGCTCGCCGCTCACTTCGGAGGCGAGCGACCCTGTGACGGCCAAAAGCCGGTCCGTGGTGCGTTGTAGACTCGTTGACGGAGGGGTGCGAGAGCGGCCGAATCGGGCAGTCTCGAAAACTGCTGTGTCTACGGGCACCGTGGGTTCAAATCCCACCTCCTCCGCCGCAAGGAAACGGGTGACTCTCGTCACCCGTTTCTTTGGCTTTGTGACGAAGTCGTGATCTGGAACTACGCTGGAATCGTCTGGCGAGGGCCGGCCAACACTGCAGAGGAGCATCATGGTTTCGTCAATCCAGTCGTCGCTCGGCACCGAGCGCAAAGTGATTACCGAGCTTCCCGGGCCTAAGTCGCGCGCCCTACACGAGCGTCGCAAGGCCGTCGTGAGTGCCGGACTGACCAATGGCTTTCCCATCTACATCGAGCGGGCCGAGGGCGCCATTCTCTTGGACGTCGACGGCAATCAGATTCTGGACCTTGGTTCGGGCATCGCCGTCACCAGCATCGGTCACGCGGTACCCGAGCTCATCGACGCCGTCAGCACCCAAGTCGCCGCATTCACCCACACCTGCTTCATGGTGACGCCCTACGAGAGCTACGTCGAGGTCTGCGAGGAACTCGCGGCGTTGACGCCGGGAACACACGCGAAGACCTCCGCACTTTTTAACTCGGGTTCCGAGGCAGTCGAGAACGCGGTGAAGATCGCCCGGCTCGCGACGGGACGCCAAGCGATTGTCGTTTTTGAACACGCGTACCACGGTCGTACCAACCTGACCATGGCCTTGACCGCGAAGAACATGCCGTACAAGGACCGCTTCGGCCCCTTCGCCCCGGAGATCTACCGCGTAGCGATGAGCTACCCGTTCCTCGACGGCCTGAGTGGCGCCGACGCGGCCGCCAGGGCGATCCAGCAAATCGAGACCCAGGTCGGCGCGCACAACGTCGCCGCGCTGCTGATCGAGCCGATCCAGGGTGAGGGTGGCTTTGTCGTACCCGCCGACGGATTCCTCCCTGCGTTGTCCGAATGGACGACGAAGAATGGCGTGGTCTTCATCGCCGACGAAATTCAGAGCGGCTTCTGTCGAACCGGTGATTGGTTCGCCGTCGATCACGAAGGCGTCGTTCCCGACCTCGTGACGACGGCCAAGGGCCTCGCCGGCGGAATGCCGCTCGCGGCCGTGACCGGACGCGCGGAACTGATGAACGCGGTGCACGAAGGCGGGCTCGGCGGCACGTACGGCGGCAACCCGGTCGCGGCCGTCGCCGCACTGGCGACCATCAAGACAATGCGTGATCGCAACTTGGTCGCGCGCGCCCGTGAACTGGGCGAGGTCATCTTGAAGGCGCTTCGCACGCTCCAACAAGACGTCGCGATTATCGGTGACGTTCGTGGCCGCGGCGCGATGATCGCCTTCGAGCTGGTTCAGCCGGGGACGAAGAATCCGAACGCGGCGGCGGCGAAGGCAATCGTCAACTACTGCAACCAGCAGGGCGTGATCGCGCTCCCGTGCGGGACCTTCGGCAACGTGATTCGTCTCCTGCCGCCCTTGGCGATCACGGACGAGCAGTTGGCCGACGGTCTCAGCGTCGTGGCGTCCGCCGTCCGCGCCGCTGGTTAGCCTGCAGCGTTCGCGACACTCTCGCGGCAACATTGGAAATGTGATCTCGGTCCCGCGGGCCGTCGGGACCGGCCGAATCACACCACGACCAGTAAGTAACATCGACGGAGCGGCATCCGCCGTGATGTAGGAACAAGGACACTATGAGCCGAGTATCGACGAGCGTGCGCCGAGCGTGTCGCGCCGCTACTGGTGTACTCGCCGCCGGACTCACCTTGGCCGCCTGCGGAACTGTCGCCAGCACTGCGCACGTCGTCGGATTCCCTTCGCGCAGTATTTCGGTGCCACTGCGCGTCGTCGCCTGCACCACATCCAATTCGTGCGTCGCGTTCGGCACGTCGGGCTCTGACACCGGGCCGTCATCCGTTGGCGAATTCCGTCGGCCCAACGGCCAATGGGTCGCGCTCTACGTGCCGGCGGCCTTGTCGTCACTCGTCACGACCTCAGCGTGCTGGGACACCGAATGTCTGATCGGTGGTACCCAACCGACGGGCGATCTTCTGTGGGCGTACGACGCAGCGCGCCGCAGCGTCGCGACGCTGACGGGACCTCGAGCGGGACGCGGCGTCAGCGCACTCAGTTGCTTCGCGAGCCAGTCGTGCGCCGTGATCGACTCACTCGGCGTCGCCGAGGGATCTCGCATCTCGTTCACCACGGACGGAGGCGCAAGTTGGACCCCGCCGCTGCCCATGTCGTGGTCGATTGGCGATCCCATCACCGCGGCTTCGTGTTCGGATGCGCTCAACTGTCTCGTCGCCGCGACCGCTGGCGGCGGGCGCGCTCTCGTCGAAGTGACACTTGACGGCGGTGTCACGTGGGCCGTCCGATCGACGAGCCCCACGTGGAACTCTCTCTCCTCGCTCGCCTGCAAGGGCTTGCACTGTGTCGGATTGGCCTCCACCTCAAACGGTTCGGTGATCGAACGTAGCCAGACCTTCGGTCGGCTATGGAGCGGCGTGGCGCTCGACCAGCGAGCGAACGCTCTCGCCTGCACGTCGTACACGACGTGCGTCGTCGCGGGACAGACCACGTCAAGCGCGTCCTGGCTCGCAACGCTGCATCACCGTGCGCTCACGATCGCGTCGTTGCAGTACGTACCGACGCCACTCACGAGCGTCGCGTGTGGCGCCAAGGTCTGCGCGGCGATTGGCGTGAGTACGGTTCTGGCACTTCGTCCCTAATGCGCCACGACCACGGCCGAGAACCCGAGCAGCCCCGCCCACGAAGAATCGACCTCGCGAGCGGGGCTCTCTCGCCCCGACAGCCGCGTTGGCCTTCGTATGGGAGGATGGGGCCGTGAGTCTCACGTCACCCGACTCGCCACCACCCGGGTGGTACCCCGATCCGGGTGGAGATCGCCAATGGCGCGTCTGGTCGGGCACGCGCTGGTCCAATCTGACGCGTCCCTACGGCGAACCCGTGGCGCCCACGTCGCTCGCGACATCACTCGAAGCCGTACGAGCGTTACACCGTCTCGTGCGATACGGCGTCGTCGCCGTCTTCGCGGGTCTGGGACTGGTGGTGAGCGTCCTCGCCCACTGGCCCGGCACGGCCCATCCGATGGGACAACCGCTGGCGGCGATTCTTAGCGACACGGGCGTCGCACTTTTCGCGATTGGAAGCGTCTGTTACGCCTTCGCGCTTCGCGCCCTTGAAGGGCGCTGGACCTTCGCCGCGCTCGTGCCCGGCGTGAACGTTGTGATGCTGAGCGGACTGATGACCATGCGCGTCGGTGGCCGCTCCCCACTGGTGCGCGTCACCTCGGAGATCGTCCTGCTCGCCCTGTTTGTCGCACAGAGCCACGCGCAGGTCTGGCTCGGCATCGCGCCGGCGTTGGTCGCGCTCGATCACGCGCGCTGGAGCGACGCGCTCGCGAGACGACTCACTGGCCCAACCTTGACGTCGCGAACTGGCCCATAGGATGTCTGCCACGCGGGCAAGCCGACCCGTTCAAGAGGAGAACGCGATGGCGAATGAGGAGTGGGGACCACTCGCGGGCCTTATCGGAACGTGGGAGTCTGGTTTCAACGGCTTGGACGTCTCGTACCACAACGACAAGGGCAAGATCGCCGAGA
>JADGOK010000095.1 GCA_017882985.1 Acidimicrobiales bacterium | reverse complement strand
GGCGCCATAGGAATGTGCCTCACCGGCGGCTTCGCGCTCGCGATGAGTGTGGACGCGACGGTCGTCGCGCCCGTCCTCAGCCAACCTTCGCTGCCGTTCGCGGTCGATGCCAAGCGACGCGGATCGATCGACATCTCTGACGAGGACCTCCTCGCGGTCAAGCGACGCACTGACGACGGTCTCTGCCTGATGGGCCTACGGTTCTCTAATGACAAGAAGTCGCCCACCGAGCGTTTCGCGAGACTGCACGGTGAGCTGGGCGAGAACTTCATCGCGGTGGAGATTGACTCCTCGGCGGGAAATCCCTGGGGCTACAAGCCATCAGCGCACTCGGTTCTGACCGAGGACTACGTCGACGCAGTCGGATCACCCACGCGCCAAGCGCTCGACGACGTCCTGACGTTCTTCGCCACTCGCCTGGGTATCACCTCGTCGCAGTAGCGACGGCGCGAACGCCCTTCAGTCCCCGAGTTCGAGGAAGTCGGCGATCTCGTCCATCACGCGATCGAACATCACGTCCGCGTTGCGAACCGTTCCCACGTACTGGCCGAAGAGCTCAAAGTTGATGAAGCCAAAGACATGGGTCCACGCGATGAGCGCCTTCACGTAGTGATCGGGTGGCACGTCGGGCAAGAGCTCACGAATATTGTCCACGATCAAGAACGTGCGAATGTTAGCCGTACTCGCCGTCGTTCTCGTAGGCGGGCGTCGGGCCCAGTCGTCCGAAAGAATCCTCGCCAACGCGCCGCTGACTCGCGTCGCTGCTTCAATGGTGAGCTCCGGCGCCACGTAATTGGGTACCGGTGTGCCGTAAATCAACGCGTACTCGTGGGGATGACTCTTGGCCCACCTCCGAATGGCCCGTGTGGCCGCGTGCCATCGTCGCCGTGAGCTCAGCGTGACGCTGCGTCGATCGGCTCGCTCGACCGCCGAGCCCAGATCGTTATAGGCGTCGAGAATCAGCGCCGTCAAGAGCTCGTCACGGGTCGCGAAGTACCGATAGAGCGCCGAAGAGACGAGTCCCATCTCCCTCGCGAC
Source organism: Acidimicrobiales bacterium (assembly GCA_017882985.1). Classification (GTDB taxonomy): domain Bacteria; phylum Actinomycetota; class Acidimicrobiia; order Acidimicrobiales; family RAAP-2; genus RAAP-2. The sequence goes on along the minus strand of JADGOK010000095.1, from coordinate 4,139 downwards.
TTCACGCAGCGACAGCCCGGTCACGCCCTTCTCGGCGAGCAGACGCCGCGACACGTCCTTGATGGTCTCGATCTGCTCGACGCGCGCCGCGGCGCGCGTCTTCTTCACTGGGCTCACGCCCCAAGTATCCCACCTGGTCGCCGAAAAAGCGATTCAGAGAGCACCGCTCTTGCATTTGGCACCGCGTCGTGTCAGAATGGATAACGAGAGCAGTGCTCTCCTAAATGAAAGGAACGTATGTCCGACTATCTCATCATTGGCGCGGGAGCCGTCGGCACCGCCGTCGCCGAACGCCTCGCGGTGTCCGACCATCGCGTCACGGTCGTGACGCGCAGCGGATCTGGACCGAACCATCCCCGGATCACGCCCGTGGCGGCTGACGCCACACAAGGTAATCGGATTGCCCAACTCGCCCAAGGATCCGCGGCTATCTTCAATTGCGCGAATCCTCCGTACAACCGTTGGTCCACCGACTGGCCACCCATCGCGAACTCCCTGTTAGGCGCGGCCGAATGCACCGGCGCCGTCCTCGTGACGACGGGCAATCTCTACGTTTACGGTCACGTGACCGGCCCGATGTCGCCCGAGACACCTGAATTGGCGGACTTGGAGAAGGCCAAGGTCCGCATCAAGATGTGGAGTGACGCGCTCGACGCGCACAACAGCGGGCGTCTGCGCGCGACCGAGGTGAGGGCCTCTGACTTCATTGGAGCCAGTACGCAAAGTGTGATGGGCCAACGCGTCGTGCCGAAGGTGCTGGCCGGAAAGTCGTGTCAGGTACTCGGTCGTCTCGACGTCACGCACAGTTGGACCTACATTGACGACGTAGCCCGCACGCTGATCGCCTGCGCACAGCAACCGGCCGCCTGGGGCAAGGTCTGGCACGCGCCGACCAACCCGTCGCGCACGCAACGAGAGGTCATCAACGACTTTGCCGACGTCGCCGGCGTTGAGCACGTCAGGATCTCCGTGGTGCCCAACGTCGCCCTTCGTGTACTCGGTCTCTTCAACCCGCTGGTGCGTGAACTGCCAAAGACGATGTACCAGTTCACCGCTCCGTTCGTGATCGACGATTCTTCGACGCGCGAGGTCCTCGGTCTTCAACCGACACCGTGGCACGACGTGCTGAGTGCCACCATTGCTGCGTACCGACGGGGGCGCGAAAAGGTCAGCCACTAGACGGTCACGGCGAATGCGGACTTGCAAGGGCTCGGCGGAGCGTCGCGAGACCCACCGTTCGGTACGTCGGCCGAGCGCCGAGTCCGATCTCGAGGAAGAAGAGCCCGAAGAGCACCGCCCACCCGAGGGCCCGGGTCACCAAATCAACGTCGTGGTCCGCGTAGCTCTCCAGGAACAGTTCGAGAGATTCTTCGGGCAGCAACATCCAGGCGGTGGCGAGGTCGCTCGCGGGATCGCCCGCGCATATGTCGCCGAAATCAACGACTGCGCGCAACTCCCCCTCCAGTGCGATGAGGTTTGCCGGATGGGGATCGCCATGAATCCACACGGGTGGCAACGACCACGGGGCCGCATCAATCGCGGCGTCCCACACCCGTCGAAGACGCGCCACGTCAACGAGTGCACGAAGGCTGGCAAGCCGCTCCTCAAAGGCGTCGGCCATCGCCACCAGTGCCACACCACGAACGTGATTCACCGGGGCGTCGTGCGGCGCCGGCTGATGCAGGGCACGAAGGAACTGCGCGAAGACCCGGGCCGTCTGATCAGGACGATTCAGTGGGGCCGTGTCGAGCGGTTCTCCCTCGAACCACCGGGTTATCACCCACAGGTGTGGGTACCCGTCGCTCGCCCGACCCACGTAAACGGGTACGGACGTCGCGAGCGGAAGTCGAGGCGCAAGTTCGGGCAGCCATCGCACTTCGTTCTGGAGGAGTGCGACGCCCGCTTTTCGTCGAGGTAGGCGTACCACGAGGTCGTCGCCGAGTCGCCACAGGGTGTTGTCAAACCCGTCGGCAACGTGGAGCAGGGCTCGATCGCCGAGATCGGGAAACTGGTCACGCACGAGGGATCGGACAACGCGCTCGCTGACGTCAAAGTCGGATTCGGGCCAGTACACGTTGCCAAGTTATCGGCTGACGCCAGAGAGAACCCGACGATCATGAAGCGCTAGATGATCTTCATCTCCAGAGTTGAACGCACGGTGGGCCATTCGTTCGCCACCACTGAGTACATCGCCGTGTCACGCAGAAGATCTTCCTCTCCCGCGACCATGGAAGGTTGCCACTCGCGCAACACGCCTTCGAAGGTGGCACCGATCCTCGCCATCGCGGTCCTCGACCGCGTGTTGCGTGCATCACCCTTCAGATCGACTCGACCCACACCCCAGGTCTCGAACGCGTACGTGAAGAGCAGGAGCTTCGCTTCGGAGTTGACGGCGGTTCGTTGAGCGGAGCCGGTCAGCCACGTGCCACCGATCTCGACCGCGTACGGGGTCGATTCTTCCTCTCTTCGACGAATGGTCATGAATCGCGTGGCACCGACCACGCGCTGGGACTCAACACTCACCTGCGCGAAGGGAACGGACACGCCGTCCTCGTGTTGGCCCAGGAGGTCGTCCACGTAGGCGACCATCTCATCTCGAGTGGGGGGAACGATCATGTAGCCGTACGACGAACGATCACCGTTCGCGGCACCCACCAACCCGTCAACGTGAGACGGCTCCAATGGTTCTAGACGGACGCGAGTACCAACGAGGATTGGAACGGTCAGTTTTGCGGCCATCGGACGATTATCCCATCAACCGAGTCCGCGTCTAGGAGACGTCGAGACCCCTGAGTTGGTCGATGCTGTACTGGTTCTTGTGCTCCCAGTACTGGCGAATTCCGTCCGGGCCCTTTCGACTCGACCACTGATCCATCGTGGGACGGTGTTCGTCGAACGTCATGAGCGGCACACCGAAACCACACGAGTCCGAGATTCGGGTGAGATCGACCCGAATAATCGAGCGTACGCCCACGCCGAAATCACAGTCGAAGTGCTTGGCGAGGGGATCGAACTCCGGAGACTCGGCGAGGATCGTCCGACCAGTTCCGTGGAGGCGGACGATGCGCGGTGGACCACTGAAGGCGCAGAACATCACGACAATCCGACCGTTCTCGCGCAGGTGGGCGATCGTTTCAATTCCGCTACCGGTCTGATCGAGATAGGCCACGGACCGGGGCCCGACGACCGCGAACTCGCCTCGATTGCCCTTTGGTGAGCAGTTGACGAATCCATCGGCCGACAGCGGGGCCGTCGCGACGAAGAACACGGGTTGGTCAGCAAGCCACGATGCCATACGGTCGTCAACCAATTCGAAGGTCTTTCCCATACACCATTATGGCGCCTCGACGCTCAAAACCAAACAGGGTCCGATGACGTGCGTCTCGACCCAGCCTGGCGTCAATCGCCCCACCAACGTGGTCGTCCCATCAACTGCCTCGACGTCCTCCCGCAGCTACTCTCCGGTGGCCCCGTCGACCGATTCTCGAAGTATGTCGGCGTGACCGTTGTGACGCGCGTACTCCTCGATCATGTGACACACGATCCAGCGCAGGCTGGGCGCTCGACCATCGGGCCAACGTCGTTGAGCCAGTTGGTCCAACCCAGCATGGGCCAACGCCTCGTCGACCATCGCCCGAGATCTCGTCACCGTGTCCTGCCACAACGCACGCAGTTGCGTCGGCGTGTCCTCAGTGGCCGAGTGCCAGTCCCAGTCCGGGTCGACGTCTTCGTCCACCTCGTCCCACGGCGGTTGCGGGTCTCGATCATGAAGCACGCGGGAGAACCACCAGTCCTCAACGTTGGAGAGATGCTTGAGCATTCCGCCGAGCGTCATCGACGAAGCGGCAACGGTCGCACCGAGGCCAGCAGCGTCGAGCCCATCGCACTTCCAGGCCAGGGTTGCGCGTTGGAAGTCGAGGTAACCCAGAAGCGTCGAAGATTCGTCGGCCGCCAGGGGTGGTTCCGGGCGGCCCTGCTCATCAAAGTCGGTCATGGCCGGCGAGTTTAGACGTCGCTAACGCTGGCGACCAACGAGTCGTCGCACCGTCAGACGAATCGTGCGACCGCCGATTGAGACGAAACTTCATGGGAATTTCCACTCAATGGATGCGAAACAGGCGTGACGACTCCGGTCTCCC
>JADGOK010000094.1 GCA_017882985.1 Acidimicrobiales bacterium | reverse complement strand
TCGCGCGCACAAGACGATGAACTCGTCGCTACCAGCGCCCAGAGCAATCTGATCGAGCCCGAAGCCGTGGTAGGCCGCAATGGCCTCACGCAGCGGTTGGTAGCGTCCCCGGTCGTACTCGTTGATATCGGCCAACGCGCGCGCGAGCGCGGCGGGACGAGCGCTCGCCGGGGGCGTCGGTGCGACGTTGCCGTCGAATCGGATGATGGACCGAGGGTCGAGTCCGATTCGCGCGCCAATCGCCTCGTTCGACGGCGGCCACTGGTAGGCGTCGAGTGCGGTCGGTGTCGTCATCGGCGAGCCGTCGCTCGGTGCATGGGCATGCCCTCGAGTTCGGCGAGCGCCTCGATCGTGGGTGCCAGACGCTCGAGACCCTCTTTGGTGACGCGCTGAACGGTGACCGTCTTCATGAACGTCTCGAGTCCGAGTCCCCCCGTTGACTTCGACCAGCCGCCGGTCGGTAGCACGTGATTGCCGCCCGTGGCGTAGTCCCCCGCGGGCACCGGAGAGTACGGACCGACGAAGACCGCTCCCGCATTGCGAATCCGTCCCGCCAAGGACTCCGCTCGTTCACCAAGCAACGCCACGTGTTCAGCGGCGTACGCCTCGACTTCGGCGAGGGCCGCGTCGAGATCATCACCGACGCGGACCACGAAGGCCCGCGAATCAGGACCGTGCTCCATCTGGGCGTCGAGTTCCTGCTGGATCAAGGCCTCGTCGACGCCCGCGTCCGCGACGACGACAATCTCACTTGGCCCGGCGGGCAGGTCAATGGCGACGTCGCGACTCACCAGGAGCTTCGCGGTGTTGACCGCACCGCCGCCGGGTCCCACGATCTTGTCAACCGGAGCGATCGACGCAGTCCCGTACGCCATCGCCGCAATCGCCTGGGCACCGCCGAGAGCCCACACCTCGTCAATACCGAGCAACGCCGCGGCGGCGGCGACCGCCGCCGAGCCGCTCGGTGGCGTGCAGACGACAATGCGTTCGACGCCAGCGACTTGAGCAACGACGCCGGTCATGATGAGTGACGACACCAATCCCTTGGGCACGTAGATCCCGACAGAACGAAGCGGCGTCCAACGTCGTTCGAGGGTCACGCCCGGCGAGACCTCCAAGAGCAGGTCATTGGGGCGCTGCGCCGCGTGCCAGGTGCGGACTGAATCGGCCGCGGCCAACACGGCGGCCGTTGGAATGTCGCCGTAGGGGACCGCACGCTCCGGCGAGGACGCGGTCGTGCCGTCGAATCGTCGCGACCATTCGACGAGTGCGGCGTCGCCGCGCTCACGAACATCATTGACGATGTCCTCGATGGAGATCGGCGTATCGGTCGTTACTGGTCGACTCATGGCACCATCCGTTCTACAGGCAGCGTGAGGATGGAACTCGCGCCGCAGGCTTCCAATTTCGGCAGGAGCGACCAGATGTCCGCCGCCGGGACGAGTGCGTGCACGGCGACGACGCCCGGCGTCACCAGATCGATGACGGTGGGAGAACCCTTCGTCGGTAGTACCGCGGTCACCTCGGCCAGACGATCCTTCGTCACGTTCATCAAGAGGTAGCGATTGGCTCGGGCGTTGATGACCGAACCGAGCACCATCGTGAGCGTTCGGCGTGCTTCGAGATCGATCGAACCCTTGCGCCCGACGAGTACCGCTTCGGATTCGAAGAGCGTGCCGATCGAACGAAGTCCGTTCGTGCGAAGCGTGCTGCCCGTCGAGACCAGGTCGATGATGGCGTCGGCGAGTCCGAGCCGCGGGGAGATCTCCACCGACCCCGCGACTTGCACGACCTCGGCCCGAATCCCCCTCTCAGCCAAGATCTTGGCCGCGGTGCGCGGGTGTGACGTCGCGATGCGGCGACCCTCGAGGTCTTCGATGCGTGTCGCACTGTCTTCCATCGAGACTGCCGCCTGGAGCGAACAGGTGCCGAAACCGAGTCGCAGGAGAACCTCGACATCGGAGTCGCGCTCGTAGATCAGGTCGAGACCAGTAATCCCGCAGTCGACGACGCCGTCCTGGACGTACTCGGGCACGTCATCGGCTCGTACGAAGAGCAGGTCGATGTCGGCGTTGCGACAGTGCGCCTGGAGAACCCGCTCCCCAGGCTCTTGGGGGTCGACGCCGCTGGCTTCGAGCAGGGACCACGACGGTTCGCGTAGACGACCCTTGGAGGGCAACGCCATGGAGAGACGGCGGCTCACTTCCTGCCTCGCTTCAGTACCGCGCCGTAGCCGCCCTCGCCGTATCGCAGCCAGTGCGCGACGCGCGTTACTGTTGCCGTCGAGGCGCCCGTTCGACGAGAAATCTCCTGATAGGGCACGGCATCGTCGACGAGTCGCGCGACCTGCAGCCGCTGGCCCATGGCGTCAAGTTCGTTCGACGTACAGATGTCGCGCAAGAAGGCGGCAACTTGGTCGGGTTGTCGGAGTCGCACGAACGCGGCAACGAGTTCGTCGAAACGAGTCGCCGTCTCCGGACTGTTCTCGGCGGGAACAACGCGGCCACTGGTCATGCGAATATGGTAGCATGCTACAACGCTACTATGCAAGTCATCCCCGCCATTGACCTTCTCGGCGATTACGCCGTGCGCCTCGAACAAGGCAACTACGACCGCGTCCTCTTTCGCCAACCCATCGAGGAGTTCATGAGTCGCATTGTCGCGACGTCGCCAGAGCTCATCCACGTCGTCGACTTGGAGGGTGCTCGTTCGGGAGAACTGCGATCGTCCGTTGTCCATCGGTGCGTCGACGTCGCCGACGGCATCGACCTGCAGGTATCTGGTGGTATCAGGTCGATCGAAAGTGCGCACGCTGCGCTCACCGCCGGCGCGACCAGAGTCATCATGGGCACGGCAGTGTGGTCTGAGCCCTTTGCGCTCTCGACGTTGGTCGGGGCCCTGGGCGAACAGTTGGTCGTTGCCCTCGACGTACGAGACGATCAGATAGAGGTTCGCGGTTGGTTGGCTTCGACGGGACTGCGTGTCGACGATGCCCTGGAGCGTTGCGTCGACGCCGGCGTTCGTCGATTGCACGTCACCGCCATCGATCGCGACGGCACGATGACGGGACCCGACATGGCGCTGTACGAGCGCGTCTGCTCGAGCGGCATCGCCGTCGTCGCTGCGGGTGGGGTTCGCAACGATCTCGACATCGAAGCGCTGGAAGCTGTCGGTTGCGAAGGCGCCGTCATGGGACTGGGTTACCTGGAACGCCTCGGACTTGTCCTGGATGTCGAATAGATTCTTCGTGCATCGCCGTTTCTCGACACGCAGCGAACTACGTAGTGACATCCGATGGTTGCGCGCCGTCGTGTCCTTGGCGCGCGACGTGGACCAATCAGTCCGTCGTCCAATTCGACGCAACTACTCGAAGTAGATCGCCGAAAATATTTCAATTTGGAACGTAGTGATCATTATGAGACGTCGATTTCCTTGTCTGGTATGACGTTGTGACTTTCGTCTCTAGAGCACAATTATCGGCCGCTGGCAAACTGGATCTAACGCCATTGAAAGGAATATTTATGCGGCGCAGGACATTGGACTACTTACTCACCTGGGTCGGTGCACTACTGACAGTGGCGTTGTTGGGCGCGGGCGGACTCTTGTCATGGGGCTACAGTTTTGCGACATCGACGGTCCACACGCAGATGGCCGCCCAGAAGATCTACTTCCCGGCGAAGGGCTCCTCAGAGCTCGCAAATCCCCTCATCAAGCCATTCCTCACCCCGTACGCCGGACAGGAACTCCTGACCGGACAACAGGCTGAGGTCTATGCCGACCACTTCATCGCGGTGCACCTCAGCGAGATCGGTGGCGGACTCACCTACTCCGAATTGAGCGCGAAGGCCATCGCGTCGCCCAACGACAAGGCCCTCGCCGCAAAAGTGCAGTCCATGTTCCAAGGAACGATGTTGCGCAGCACACTGCTCACCGCGTACGCCTTCTCGGTCTTTGCAATCATCGCCCTGTGGTCGATGATTGCGTGCTTCATCTTGGGTCTGCTCATGTTGCTGCTCACCTTGTTGGGCCTTCGCCACTACCGTCGCGTCGATCCCCACGTCGAGGTTCTCTCCTAAACGAGGAATCCCCCCTTCGGCTGACGCCGAAGGGGGGATTCCTGCTTTGTGGCACGCGGCGATCGTTGGATGTCCTGCTCGCGCAACGAAGGGTCTAGTCTCACCATCGAGCAGTAGCCGACTGACGGAATGGTGCCCACGTGAATGAAAGCGATCCACTCGAACCGCGTCTCGAAGTACGGCAGAGCCACGTCGCACGAGTCGGCGCCATCAACGTACGTCGCGCACTTCCCCAGCGGGCTCACCGGACGGTCGGCGCGTGGTGCTTCGCGGACCACATGGGTCCCGCGGACGTGACCGAAGAGCACGGCCTCGACATCGGACCTCACCCCCACTGTGGACTACAGACCGTGACGTGGTTTTTTTAATGATACGGCGACCACCGAGACAGTCTCGGTTCGGAACAGGTGATCATGCCGGGCCAACTCAATTTGATGACGGCGGGACAGGGCGTCGCCCACGCGGAGGAGGCGACCGGTCACTACCGCGGGGCCCTCCAGGGCGTCCAACTGTGGATCGCGCTCCCCGAGTCGACTCGCGCCGGACCGCCGGCCTTTGAACATCACGCCGACCTGCCCACGGGCGAGTTCGATCACACCGTCGCGACCGTGCTGGTGGGCGATTTCAAACACCTATCGAGTCCGGCTCGCCACGACACGCCACTGGTCGGCGTCGATCTTCGGGTGCACGGCACGTCACGCCTTCCCTTGCGTCGCGATTTCGAGTACGCCGTGATCGTCCTCGAAGGTGAGTTGTCCATCAATGGCGTGGGGCTCGAACCGGGAAAGCTCGGCTATCTCGCAACGGGCCTCGATGAGATTGACGTGCACGCCCGCTCGACTGCGCGTGCCGTCTTACTCGGTGGGGAACCGTTTCAAGAGTCCGTCGTGATGTGGTGGAACTTCGTCGCACGAACTCGCGACGAGATTGATCACGCGTACGAATCGTGGCGCAGTAACGATGAGCGATTCGGATCAGTGGCGAGCTCGCTCGAGCGCATTGACACTCCCGCTCCCTATTGGCAGGCACCCTAGGTGCAGCGACCCGCGCCGAATGAACGCAACGAACACGAGAATTGGATGTTCCGGTGACGCGAGAACCGGGCGACCGCCCGG
>JADGOK010000093.1 GCA_017882985.1 Acidimicrobiales bacterium | reverse complement strand
GACACCGGTGCGGTCATGAACGGCCCCGCACCCCATGGATTGGCCAAGTTGACGGTGGTCGAAGGGTCCGACGGTAACCTCTACCTGAAATGAGTGATGTACGCCGCCGAGTGCTCGTCATCGAAGATGACCACGACCTCGCGCGAGCGGTGGCGGATTTGTTGGTTGACGACGGATTCGACGTCGACCAGCGCCACGACGGTGAGTCGGGCTTCCTCGCGGCGCGCGACGGTGCCTACGACGTCATCGTCCTGGACATAATGCTGCCCAAGCGAAACGGTTTCAGCGTCTGTCTCGACCTGCGCAACGCGGGCGTCCACACCCCGCTGTTGATGCTGACGGCCAAGGAGGGCGAGATGGACGAAGTCGAGGGGCTCGACGTCGGCGCCGACGATTTCCTGCGCAAGCCGTTCGAACGCTCGATTCTCATCGCCAGGATCCACGCTCTGCTGCGCCGACACGAGCGAGAGCGTCCCCAGCAACTCGTGGTCGGACCGATCACGCTCGATCCGCTGCGCCGACACGTTGTCTCTTACGGACGCGACGTGACCCTTACGCCGCGCGAATTCGCGTTGCTCGAGTACTTGTTGACCAACACCGGCGTGTCGATAGCTAAGAGCGAGATCCTCGAGACGGTGTGGGGGAGCGGGTTTGACGGCGATCCCAACATCGTCGAGGTGTACATCGGCTATTTGCGGCGCAAGATTGACATCGCGGAGAGTCCGTCAATCATCCGCACGATCCGCGGTGTGGGTTACAGCGTTCGAGAGGACTGATGAGCCGCGGGCGTCAGCTGTCGATCCGGGCGCGGCTGACCTTGTTCTTCGTCATTTCCATCGCCGTCGTTCTGGCCTTTACCGGCGTCGCGCTCGTGAATCTGGTGCACCGCTCACTGGTGACCTCGGCGACCAATCAGATCGAAGACGTCATCGCTCAGACCCAAGCGCGTTTTGCAACGACGACGCTGTCGCGTAATGCCGGGGTGATCTTGCCGATGCACGGCGACGTGGTGATCCAAGTGACCAACACGTTGGGGACCAAGGTGTGGGCCGCGAGTTCCGCGATCGCCGGTGCCCCGGTCCTGGCGCACGGGTCCATTGACGCCACGGCCAAGAGTGGCTTCGCTCTCACGATCGTGCGTTCGTCGTCGACCGCGGGTACGACGCGGCTGATCAGCGACGGTCAAGTGCAGTCGATCTCGACGAGTCGAGGACTCGGACTTGTCTTCGGCTATATCTACGGAACGCCGATCGCCCACAGCGAGGGCGTCCTGCTCGTGAGCGTCGTCGTCTCGTTTCCGTTGCTGCTACTGCTGTCGGGCGGTCTCATCTGGTTAGGCATCGGTCTCGCGTTGGCTCCCGTGGAATCAATCCGGCGTCGCGTGGACGCGATCGCGGCGCGCGACCTCTCCGAGCGGGTGCCGGTCACGGGCGGCGACGACGAGATCGCCCGGATGGCGCGCACCGTCAACGCCATGCTGGACCGGCTCGAAGCGGCGTCGAGGTTTCAGCAGGAGTTCGTCTCGAACGCCAGTCACGAACTTCGCAGCCCCCTCACGACGTTGCTCGCCACCGTCGAACGGGCCCAGAGCGATCAAAAGAACGTCAACTGGACTGAGGTAACCGAGACCATAACGCGTGAAGGCCGACGTCTTGACGGCCTGATCGAAGACCTCTTCTGGCTCGCGCGCCACGACGAGAATCAAGTCGAGACGGTGAGTGTTGACGTGGACCTCGACGATCTTTTGTTCGAAGAGGCCCAGCGCGTGCGCGCGATGAGTGAACTGAGCGTCGACACCTCGACGGTCCAACCGACCAGGGTGACGGGCGACCCACCCATGCTCAAACGGATGATCCGTAACGTCGTGGACAACGCCGCGCGCTACGCGACCCACGAACTTCGCTTCGATTCGCACTACGACGGTGCCTTCGCTGTGGTGACGGTCGCCGACGACGGTGAGGGCATCGACGTGGCGCAGAGTACGCGCTTCTTCCAGCGGTTCGTTCGAGCGGACTCCGCGCGAAGCCGTCGATCGGGGGGCACCGGTCTCGGGCTGTCGATCGTCACCGACATCGTCACGCGCCACGGCGGCGCGGCTCGCTTCGTCGAGGTGCCGAGCGGCTCAATGATTGAGCTGCGCGTTCGCCGCGACGGCCAGCGATCGTGACCCGTTGCGTTTGGCCCGTCGCGACGTAGAGTCAACCTCATGGAATCTTCCGAGCTCTCAGAACTGACCGCGGACCCGATTCAGAAGTTGGGGATGAGTTTCTATTTCGATCCACTCACCGCGCAGCGCGCGCAGGAGCTCGGGATGAACGTCTTTGAGTTCTACGGCCTCGGTCGCGGCGGGGTGCTCGGTGACGTTGACGTCGAGACCGTCGACCGCGCGTTCACGTTCTTTCACCCGCGAACGATGGACTTCCTCTTTCACCGCGCGCGCGCCAAGGCCGATCCCGTGCCGACCGCGCAGGAACACGTGCTCGCGGCGTACGCCTTCGCTGATCGCACTTTCGGCGCGGTCGACGTTGACGTGCTCGCGGACTTCGGCGCCCTGGCGCGCCGGGTGACGAGCCAGGCCGAGCCCGGTCACCATCTGCTCGCGACCGGTTATCTCCAGTATCCGGCACCAGTGAGCGCGGTCCACGCCGCGTACCTCGGCACGATTCTGCTTCGCGAACTGCGCGGAGGAGCCCACATCGACGCCGTCCGAGAGGTCGGCCTGACGCCGCTCGAGGCCTGCTACTTGCAAGACGACTCCGTGTTCAAGCTCCACGGCTACAGCGACGAGGACGTACCGCCCGTGACACCCGAGCTCGCGGCGAAGAAGATTGAAGCCGAGCAAGTGACGTCGCAGCGCATGGCGGACTACTTCGCCGTTCTCTCCAGCGACGAACGTCAGCGACTGGCCGACGGCACGCTGGCGATGTTCGCGGCGTTGTCCGAGCCGGTAGCGGTCACTAGTTAGTCTGATGTCTCTGCCGAGGCGCGCTCAACTTTCCCGCGAACTCGTGCTCACCCTGCTGACGACGGGCGCACTGCTCGAGACCGCGTGGACCGTCTACCTCGGTTGGCGACTTCCTCGCCACTACACCGCAAATCATTGGGACCTCGCGTGGGTCGGTCTCGACAGCGCCCAGGTCGTGATGTTGCTACTCGCGGCGTGGGCCGCCTGGCGACGTCGAGCGGTGCTCATCCTCTTCTCGTGCGCCGCGGGGACGTTGTTGTTGGTCGACGCGTGGTTCGACGTCACGACCGCGCGCTACGACGAGATCTCGCAGAGTTTTCTCGTGCTGGCCGTCGAGGTTCCGTCGGCGCTGCTGCTCTTTTGGATAGCGCACCACGTCGTACGACGGCTGGGCAGCGCGATCACCAACGGCGGCGACCCCATTTCCGTGCGCCGATTGCCGATTCCCGACCGCGTGGATCGTTCCGAGCCAACTCAGTCGTAGGTGACGCCTTCGAGCGCGAGCAGGAATCGCTTCACGTCGATGCCGCCGCCGTAACCACCGATGCCGTGTCGGGCGACGACGCGGTGACAGGGCACGATCACCGGCCACGGGTTCACGTGGTTGGCGTTACCGATGGCGCGCATGGCCCGGGGACGCCCGATCGCCTCAGCCACTTCAGCGTAGGTACGGACCTCGCCGAAGGGGATCTCGTTGAGCGCTTCCCAGACCTCGATTTGGAACGGTGTCGCCGGGACGTGCACGAGCGCGACGTGGAAATGCTTGCGCTTGCCCGAGAGATACTCGGTCAACTGCTGCACGGCGACCTGCACGGCCTTGGGTGCGACGCCGCGCGACACCGGACCGGGTTCGCTCGGCAGATAGATACGGGTGATGACTTTGGAGTTGCCCTCAACGCCCCAGTCCCCGACGGGCGAGTCGACCTTGGCGCGAAAAAGTTCCATACTCAAGGTCTACTCGGTGTACCGTCGCGGTGATGGAGCGGGTCCTGGTTCACAACGGCGACGTCACGTTGTCGGTGCTCGTCGCCGGAGAGGGGCCCACCGTGGTGCTCTTACACGGCTGGCCGGACACGTCGGCGCTCTGGGACGACGTCGGGGTCGAACTTCTCGCGGCCGGTTACCGGGTGGTCGTGCCCGATCTTCGCGGCTGCGGACAAAGCTCCAAGCCGACCGAGGCCTCCCAGTACGCCATGCGCCTCTTGGTCCACGACGTCCTGTGCGTCATCGACGCCGTCGGCGCGGACCGAGTGACGCTCGTCGGCCACGACTGGGGCGCGAATCTCGCGTGGGTCTGCGCCGCGTATCTGCCACAGCGAATCGAGCGGCTCGTTGTCTTGTCGGTGGGTCATCCGACGTCGTTTCGCTCGGCGGGGCTCGAGCAGCAACTGAAGAGCTGGTACACGCTGCTCTTCGCCCACGAGGGGCTGGGCGAGGCGTTCTTGCGAAAGAACAATTACGAGGCGATGCACGTGTGGATGCGTCACCCGCGCGTCAACGAGATTATCGAGGAGCTCGAACGCGACGGACAGATGACCACGCATCTCCTGTGGTACCGACGAAATATCCCGCCCGAGTCATTCGTCAAGGATCCGCCGGGGCTGCCCCCGATCCTCGCGCCAACGCTCGGTATCTGGTCGAGCGGCGACCTCGCACTGGGTGAACGCCAGATGACCGGCTCGCGTGACTACTGCGTGAACGGATTCGATTTTGTTCGTCTTGAGGATTTGGGACACTGGCTGCCGATCGACGCGCCCCGTGAGGTTGCCCAAGAGATTGTGAGATTTCTTCAGCGTTCGTAGCGTCATTCGTGACGTTTGTCACTCCGCTTCTGGGAAAGCACGCGTAGTCAGGCTGCTAGAAATGTGACATGAAAATTGCGCTCTATAAGGAGTCGCGAGCCGGTGAAACCCGGGTCGCGTTAACGCCTGACGCCGTGAAGGCGCTCGTGGGCGACGGTTGGGACGTGGTCGTGCAGCGCGGCGCCGGAGAGCGGGCTCACTTCAGTGACCAGGCCTACGAGGCCGTCGGCGCCACCGTGAGCGACGCGCCGACGGGTGAGGTCAACCTGCGCGTGAATCCGCCGACGCTTGAAGAAACAGCCCTCGTGCCCGAAGGATCGCTGCACCTGTCGTTTCTCTCTCCGCTCCTCGCGATCGACGTCGTGAGGGCGTTGAACGATCGTCGCGTGACAATCCTGTCGTTCGACCTTCTGCCGCGAATTTCGCGCGCGCAGTACATGGACGCCCTCTCGTCGCAAGCGACCG
>JADGOK010000092.1 GCA_017882985.1 Acidimicrobiales bacterium | reverse complement strand
AAGCAGCTCGGCACCGCGGTGTTCACGACGTACCTCTTCGCCTTCGAAGCGACCGCGGCGTTGCTGATCATCGCGGTCGTGGGCGCGGTCCTATTGGCGCGCCGTGATCGCGTCGCCCAGAGCGAGGTCGAGACATGAACGTCCCCGCCGCCTGGTACCTGGTCCTCGCCGCGCTGCTCTTCGGTGTCGGGGCCTTCGGCCTCTTGACCCGACGCAGCGCACTGATCATGTTCATGTGCGTCGAGCTGATGCTCAACGCCGTCAACCTGACCTTCGTGACGTTCTCGCGCACGCTCAGCGATATCGGCGGACAGGCCATTGTCTTCTTCGTCATGGTGGTGGCCGCGGCCGAGGTGACCGTGGGACTGGGCATCGTCGTGTCGGTCTTTCGACGCCGCTCGTCGACGTCAGTTGACGAGCTGTCCGAGATGAAGGGCTGAGATGGCACATTTCGTGACGTGGATACTGCTGATGCCCCTCGCGAGCTTCCTCTTCGTAATGCTCATGGGCAGTTGGATGAACGAGCGACAGGTGGGCGCGATCGCGACCGGCGCAGTCGGCGTGAGCTTTGCCTTCTCGGTCGTGACGTTCATCTTGTTGCTCCACCAGTCGTCGCGCGAGGTGACGGTCCATCTGTTCTCGTGGATCACCGTCGGCACGTTGCACGTGCCCGCCGCGTTGCTGGTCGACCCACTGTCGATCACCATGTGCCTGTTCGTCACCGGCATTTCGGCGTTGATCCACTTGTACTCGATGGGCTACATGCACGCAGAGAGGGATTACCGCAAGTTCTTCCTCTACCTCAACCTCTTCGTGTTCTCCATGCTGACCCTGGTGCTCGCCAACAATCTGGTGCTGACCTTCGTTGGTTGGGAGGGCGTCGGCGTGTGCTCGTACTGGCTGGTCGGCTTCTACTTCGATCGCGATTCGGCGGCGTCGGCGGGCAAGAAGGCCTTCATCTACAATCGCGTGGGCGACGTTGGTCTCCTGGTCGCGATGTTCCTGCTCTTCTCGCACACCGGCACGCTGACCTACTTGAGTGTCTTTGCGAAGTCCGGTGCGCTGACGCCGACCATCGCCACGCTCACTGTGCTCGCCCTGCTCTTGGCCGCGACCGGCAAGAGCGCGCAAATCCCACTCTTCAACTGGCTCCCCGACGCCATGGAGGGCCCGACCCCGGTGTCGGCACTCATCCACGCCGCCACGATGGTGACGGCCGGGGTCTACCTGCTCTGTCGCATGGCCCCGGTCCTCGCGCTGTCGGTGCCGGGTCGCACGACGATCGCCATCGTCGGAGGCGTGACCGCCTTCGTCGCGGCGACGATCGCGACGTCCCAAAAGGACATCAAGAAGGTCCTCGCGTTCTCCACGATCTCCCAGATCGGTTACATGGTGCTCGCCGTCGGCGCCGGCGCCTACTCGGCGGCGATCTTCCTGATGATCAGCCACGCGTTCTTCAAGGCGTTGCTCTTCCTCGGTTCGGGTTCGGTGATCCACGCGCTCAACGGTGAACAGGACATGCGCAAGATGGGCGGTCTCGCCAAGTTCCTGCCGCTGACCTTCCCGACGTTCCTCATCGGGTGGCTGACGATCTCGGGGATCCCGCCGTTCGCGGGTTTCTGGTCAAAGGGCGAGGTGCTGACCAACGTCTACCAGTACTCGAAGATCCTCTGGATCCTGGGCGTCCTGACCGCGATGTTGACCGCGTACTACATGAGCCGTCTGTTCGTACTCACGTTCCGCGGCACCGAGCGTTTTCGCGAGGTGACCGAGGGACACGATCCGCACGAATCGCCGTGGGTGATGACGACCCCGCTGATCGTGCTGGCCGCGCTGTCGGTCCTCGGGGGTCTCCTCGACCTGCCGTGGGTCCATCACAACTCACTCGCCGGTTTCCTCGATCCCACGTTCGGTTTCATTCCCGCCATTGGTCGTTCGAGCGGTCTCGCCCAGACGGGTCTGGCCGCGGTGGACGTCGTCGCCGCGATCATCGGGTTGTTGGCGGCCTTCTCGATCTGGCGCACGTCGGTCTCGTCCTCTCGGTACGAGTCGCCGTTCCTCGAGCACGTCTGGCACTGGGATGACTTCTACGACGCGACGATCGGTCGGCCGCTCACGCACGCCGCGCAGTTCGGCGACGACGTGATCGAACCCAAGGTCATCGACGGAGCGGTCGGCGCCGTCGCGGTCTCGGTGCGGCGCAGTGGTGAGGGGTTGCGCAAGGTCCAGTCGGGCTTCGTTCGTCACTACGCGCTCGCGACGGTCCTCGGGCTGTGCGTCATCGTGGTCTATCTCGTCGCGAGGGTCGCCTGACAATGCACTCGTCACTCTGGCTCTCCGCGTTGCTGTTGATCCCCGTCGTGGGCGCGGCCCTGTCGTGGCTCGTCGCCAAGCGCGAGGGCTGGTCCTACGCGGTCGCCGTCGCGACGGCGAGCGTCGAAATGGCGGTGACCCTGGTCGTCGTCGTGCTCTACAACAACCACCTCGCGGGCGCGCAGACCTTCGACTTCGCGGGCCGCTTCGTGCTCGCCGCGCCCTTCGGTCTCGCCTACGACGTCGCGATCGACGGCATCTCGCTGCTGATGGTGGCCCTCACGTCGCTGGTCGTCCTGGTCGCACTGCTGGGTGCGCGCGACAAGCGCCGCGAGCCGGCCTTCGTCGCGTGGTTGTTGTTGCTGACCTCGTTCACGATGGGCAGTTTCATCGCGCACGACCTGCTCGAATTCTTCATCTTCTTTGAACTGACGCTCATCCCGTGCTACTTCATCATCTCCCAGTGGGGTGGACGCGAGCGCGCGAGGGCGGCGCTCAAGTTCTTCATCTACACCTTCACCGGTTCGGCCTTCCTCTTCGTCGGCACGCTCTACCTGGGCTTCGCCCACCAGCACCAGACCCACGGCGCGCTGACCTTCGCGTACGCGGCACTGTCGGCGACGACCATGAGCCACGCGACCGCGGTGTGGCTCTTCATCGCCTTCACGATCGCGTTCGCCGTCAAGTCACCGATCTGGCCGTTGCACACCTGGTCGCCACTGACCTACGCCGAGGCCCCGACGGCGGGCTCGATCGAACTCTCGGCACTGCTCGCCAAGCTGGGCTCGTACGGACTGCTGCGCTTCGCGGTGGGACTGCTGCCGCTGGCGCTGCCCTCGATGCGCCCCGTTCTCTTGACGCTCGCCATCATCGGCATCATGTACGGTTCGGCGCTCGCCTGCGTCACGCCCGACCTCAAACGTCTCGTCGCCTACTCGTCGCTCGCCCAGATGGGCTTCATCACGCTCGGCATCGTGACCGGATCGAAGATCGCCATGGTCGGCGCGGTGCTCTTGATGTTCAACCACGGTGTGATCACCGCCGGCTTCTTCCTCATCATCGGCTACGTCGAGCGACGACGCGGCAGCGCCACTATCGCCGACCTCAAGGGTCTCCAGGGCCCGGCGCCGGTGCTCGCCGCACTCTTCACCGTCGTGATGCTCGCGTCCATCGGACTGCCCGGCCTCTCGGGCTTCGTCAGTGAGTACCTGATCCTCATCGGCACCTTCGCCACCCACGTCTGGTGGGGCGTGCTCGGTATCCTCGGGGTCGTCCTCGCGGCGCTGTACCTGCTCTGGGCCTACCAGCGCGTCTTCCAGGGCCGCGTCGAAGGGGCCAACGCGCAGATTACCGACGCCACACCCGGTGAGCGCTGGGTGCTGGCGCCGATCATCGTGCTGATCGTCGTACTCGGCGTGTTCCCCAAGCCGGTCCTCGACCGCATCACGCCTTCGGTGCAGCAGCTGATCGAGCACGTCGCGCCGGCGGGGGTCAACAAGTGAAGTTGATCATCCCCCAGATCCACTACCTGGCGATCCTGCCCGTCATCATCCTCTTCGCCGCCGCGCTGGTCCTGTTGTTGATGACCGCGCTCCTGCGCTCGAGGGTGACCACCCTCGTCGCGTCCGCGGTGACGGTCCTGGCGGGCGTGGCGACGTTCGCCGTCACCTTCGTCCAGTGGGCCGACGTCGCCAAGCACGGCCCCTCGACGACCATCGCGCACGCGATCGTGCTGGACGGCTTCTCCATCGTGGCGAGTGCCGTGATCGCGGTGAGCCTCGTCATGGCGACGTTCGTGTCCTACGACTGGGCTCGTCGCGAGGGCGTGTCGGGCGCGGAGTACCAGATACTGGCGCTCGCCTCGGCGGCGGGCGCGGTCTTGATGACCCAGGCGAACGACCTGATCGTCGTCTTCCTCGGTCTCGAGATCCTCTCCATCGGCCTCTACGTCCTCGTCGGGTTCGACCGCCACCGCGCGACGTCGTCCGAGGCGGCGCTCAAGTACTTCCTGCTCGGGAGCTTCGCGTCGGCGATCTTCATCTACGGCGCGGCGCTCGTCTACGGAGCGACCGGATCGACCAACCTCACGTCGGTCTCGTACTTCCTCGGCTCCAACGTGCTGCTGCGGCCGGGACTGCTGTACGCCGGCGGGGCACTGTTGTTGGTGGGCTTCGCGTTCAAGATCGCCGCGGTGCCGTTCCATCTGTGGTCGCCCGACGTGTACGAGGGCGCCCCGACGCCCGTCACGGGGTTCATGGCCTCGATCGTGAAGGTCGGCGCCTTCGCCGCACTGGTGCGCGTGCTGATCTCCTCGCTCGGCACCCAACTCGCCACGTGGCGCCCGATCCTCTGGGTGATGATCGTGCTCACGACCCTCGTCGGCGCGAGCCTCGCGCTGGTGCAGCGCAACGTGAAGCGGATGCTCGCGTACTCGTCGATCAACCACGCGGGCTTCATGCTGCTCGGCATATGGGCCGGCACCGTGCGCGGCACGGCCGCGACCCTCTTCTACGTGATGACCTACGCGCCGGTGGTGGTGGCGACCTTCGCGGTCGTCACCCTCGTCGGGGGACCGGGTGACGAGAGTCACTCGATCGACAGCTACCGCGGACTGGCGCGACGCCAGCCCTGGCTCGGCGGCGCGCTCGCGGTCTTGCTGCTCTCCCAGCTCGGGGCGCCGCTCACGACGGGCTTCTACGCGAAGTTCACGGTTCTCGCGGCGGCCGTCGACTCGGGCGCCGGCATCCTCGCCCTTCTCGCCCTGTTCGCCGCCGCGATCGCCGCGTTCTTCTACCTTCGTTGGACCATGGCGCTCTACGCCGACGACGACCTCGAGACGACGCGCGTCGTCGTCCCGCGCTCGAGCGGCTTCGTGATCGCTCTCGGCGTCGCGGCGACACTGGTGTTCGGCGTGTGGCCCGGACCCCT
>JADGOK010000091.1 GCA_017882985.1 Acidimicrobiales bacterium | reverse complement strand
GGCTGCACCGGTCCCATTGTGCCTCTTTCACCAAACTGTCCGAGTAGACCACCGAGCACTCTGACCAGTGGCACCAAAATCAAGCCCGCGGCGCAATGAGATCGCCGATCTCCCTCAGTTCACGGGAACGATGCTCACGCGCTCAGAGGTGTCGAGCAACTCGACCCAGGTCTGACCCGTGTGCAGCGCGATGACCTTCCCGTTCGATGCGTGATAGACGATGGGCTTACGAAGTCCCGCACGCGTCCAGATTGCGCGTTGCACGGTGCCACCGGTGAAGACATCAGCAATGCCGGTTCCGTTCAACAGTGCCTCGGAACCGATGACGCCCACGCCACCGATGTAGCGGACAAACATGACGATCACGTTCTTGGGTGAAAGGTGAACACCACTGGCCGTCACGTCGGGCGCGCCAAAAATCGATCGGTCCCACGACAGCGTCTTGGTATCCCACGCGTAGGACGTGGCGTAACCGGCGGCGAAGCCCACGATGAAGGACCGCACTCGCACGCCCGGCGTGCGCTTCGATCCCGAGTTGTAGGTGAAGAGCGACGGCGGTGGCTTGGGCGTGCCGCCCTTGTCCATCAAGAGCACGGCGTTGGCGTAGAGATTATGCGGGGCGTAGCGCTTGGGATCGCGAAACATCGCGCCGCCACTGTTGGACTGGTCAAAGGTCTTCACTGGTGCCGTGGCGATGCTGTTGATGGCGTACTGCGCGCCGCCGCTGAAGGCGAAAATCCCGCCGAGGGGATATACGATCTCACGATCCGTCCGGCGTACCGAACGCACCGGACCGACCTTGGTGGGAAGACTGGAATTAAAGATCGCGGCCAGACGAGTGATGCCGCCTTCACAGATCTCTTCGTAGATGTCATCGGCGTGCTCGATCCCATACTGCGGTCTCGCTTCGGGCGTGTTCTCGATCTTGATAGTGAGAGCCGAGCGACGTTTCGTGCTGCGAGTCGGATCGGGTCGACCGGTGAGCGGCGCCAACCACACCTTCTTCTTCGCCACGGTCGTGGTCGTTACGAGAGAGGTGGTCGTGGTGGAAGACGTCGATGTCGTCGTGGTGGTCGTGTCGCCGTTCGCCGTCACCACGCTCGCGACGATGCCAAAACTGAGGAGCAGGCTAATGACCGCAATTCGTCGCATAGAGGCAAACTACTGTGCCGGCGCGGTCACGCGTCGCGACGAATCGCAGGCCCGGGCTAGTTTGGGCAACGATGACCGAAGCGACACCGCCGCCACTCACGCTCGCCGTCGAGCACGTGTCAGTCCGCTTCGGCGGACTCACCGCACTCAACGACGTCTCCTTCTCCATCGCGGCGAACGAGATCGTTGGTCTGATCGGTCCCAACGGCGCGGGCAAGACCACGGCGTTCAACGTGGTGTGTGGATTCCTCGCGCCATCGTCGGGCACCGTGCGCTTCCCGGCCCTCGGACGAGAGAATCTAAAGCCCGCGCAATTGGCCAAGGCCGGCGTCGCTCGCACGTTGCAGGGCGTCGGACTCTTTGACCACCTGAGCGTTATAGAAAACGTCATGGCCGGCGCGCAGAGTCGACCGGGTGGAGGGTTTTTCACCAGCCTCCTCGGCCTTCCGATTTCGTCGCGTCGAGAGCACCTGGTGCGCGACGAAGCATTGGCGATGCTCGATCGACTCGGCATCGCGCGCTTCGCGAAGGCGCTGCCCGGTTCGATCCCCTACGGCATCGCGAAGAAGGTCGCGGTCGCCAGGGCGCTGATGGGTCAGCCCAGGCTCATGATGCTCGACGAGCCGGCGTCCGGGCTGGACGAAAATGAACTCAGCGACTTCGCTTCGCTGATCAGCGGGCTGAAGGACACCATGAGTGTCCTGCTCGTCGAGCACAACATGGACTTCGTCATGCCGCTCGTGGACCGTCTCGTCGTGCTCAATTTCGGACAGGTGATCGCGTCGGGCCCACCGAGCGTCATCAGCCACGATGAAGCGGTGCTCGCGGCCTACCTCGGAGTAGAACAGTGATCCACGTCGAGGATCTTTCAGTCTCCTACGGCGCAGTGAAGGCGCTGCGCAACGTAACGATGAGCGCCCCCACCGGAAGGATCACTGCAGTCCTCGGAACCAACGGCGCCGGAAAGACGACGTTACTGCGAGCGATCTCGGGGCTCGTCAAGCCTTCGAGTGGGACAATCCACTGCAACACGACTGCCCTGGTCGGCATGGCGACCGACGAGATAGCGCGCTTCGGCGTGGGTCACGTGCCCGAGGGCCGCGGCGTGATCGCCGAATTCACGATCGAGGAGAACCTTCGTCTCGGTGTCCTTGCGAGCAAGATCGACGCGAACGAGGGACTCGAGCGCCAGTTCGAACTGTTTCCCGTCCTCGGTGAGCGGCGCAAGCAATACGCGTCGACGTTGTCGGGCGGCGAACGTCAGATGTTGGCGATGGCGCGCGCGCTTATTGCCCGTCCCAGTTTTCTGCTCTTGGACGAACCATCGTTGGGTCTGGCGCCCCAGGTGACAGCCGAAATGATGCGGACCATCTCGTCACTTTGCACAATGGAGGATCTCACCGTCATCCTCGTCGAGCAGAACGCCAAGAGTGCGTTGCGCATCGCCCACGAGGCCGTCGTACTGCACCTCGGTTCGGTTATCGCCAGCGGTACGGCTGAAACGGTCGGTGACGACAGCGATCTTCGTCGCTACTACCTGGGACTGGTCCAGTGATGGGGTCGTTCCTGACGTCCCGGTTCATCACGTACCTCTTGGGCGGGATCTCCTCTGGAGTCGTGATCGCGCTCGTCGCGCTCAGTCTCGTGATCATCTGGAAGTCGACCCACGTCTTGAACTTCGCCCAGGGCGCCATGGGTATGTTTGCCGCGTTCGTCGGGATGAACCTCGTCTTCAAGGGGACCAACTACTGGCTTTGCGTCCTGCTGTCACTGGCCGTGGGGTTGGCCCTGGGTGGGGTCACGGAGCGCGTTCTCATCAGACCCCTCTACGGCAAACCCGAGATCAACCCGATTGTCGTGATGGTCGGATTTCTCGGCGTCATCGAGTCGGCAATCCCTTCGATCTGGCACTCCAATCTGCTGCCCGTCCCAACGCCGTTTTCGCAGGTGTACTACCAGAACAACGGTCACACGATCTTGATCTCGCCCTTCGTGATCTTCCAGGTGGTCTTGGCGCTAGGGATCATGGGCGGCGTGGCCTTGCTCTTTCAGTACACGAACCTCGGACTCAAGATGCGCGCGGCCGCGCTGGCGCCCGAAGTCTCTCGGCTCCTCGGCGTTCGGGTGAACCGGCTCTTGACGCTCGGATGGATTCTCTCGAGCGGGGTCGGTGCCATGGCTGGCGTGATCGTCTCGTCGGGTCAGAGCCTCGCCGCGACGAACATGGACGGCATCTTCGTGAGTGCCTTCATCGCCGCCGCCGTCGGAGGACTCGAGTCGCCGATCGGAGCGATCACTGGCGGACTCTTGATCGGCGTCACCGAGTCGTTCATCCTGGGCTACTGGTCGAGCAACATGGCCCCGCTCGCGGGCGTCATCGTGTTGGTCATCAGCCTCGCCATACGACCCCAAGGGATCTTCACGAGAAATATCACGCGGCGCGTCTGATGAAGCGTCTTCTCCTTCTTCGCACCTCGTACCCGACGTCCTCGCGACTGGTGGCGACCGTGGTCCTCGCCGTGCTCGGCGTCGCGATCACCTTCACGCTCACCGCGCTCGACGACTCCAAACTGGCCGGCGGCGCGGCCATCGCGATCGTGATCGTCGGACTCAGCTGGCTCATTGGATGGAGCGGCCAGGTCTCGCTCGGCAATTCGGGCTTCATGGCGATTGGCGCGTACGCGACCGCCATCTGGGCAAATCACCACACGACCACGCCGATCATCTTCACTCTGTTACTCGCTACGGCGTGCGGCGCGGTGGGTGGGCTCATCCTGGCGCTCCCGTCGACGCGTCTTCGCGGTCCCTACCTCGCCGGCATGACGCTGGCGTTCTCGTTCGCGATCGCGCCGCTGGCGCTCAATTTTCCATCCTTGACCGGAGGCTCAGGAGGGCTCTTCCTCAATTTCCTAAGTGCGCCGACATGGTTCGTCAACCTGTTCAGCGGCTCCCAAGCCCTCATTCGAGCGAATGCCCAGTGGACCGCGGACGTGGCGATCGTGGTCACCGCCGTGGCGTTCTTCTTCATGGCGAACCTTTTCCATTCGCGAACCGGCCGCGCGATGCGTCTCGTTCGTGACAACGACGTGGCGGCCGAGTTGGCGGGCGTCAACCTACAGCGCACGCGCACCCTGGCCTTCGCCATTTCGGCCGCCTACGCCGGGCTCGGCGGCTCGTTGCTGACGTTACTGACCGGTAGCGTGACGCCCCAGACCTACTCCCTGCCACTCTCCATTCTCTTGTTAACACTGATGGTTCTGGGTGGGATCGGGACGCTGAGCGGCGCCGTCATCGGCGGACTGATCTACTCGTACTCGGACAACTTGGTCTCGCTTATCAACAAAACAACGGGAATCAGTCCGACGTCGACCTTCGGTGCGAACTTGAAGGGCATCGTCTTTGGTGTGCTGCTAATTCTCACGATGCTCCTCGCGCCGCGCGGGCTCGTAGGGATGGGAAGCCGCCTGACATCGCTCGTACGACGACCGGCGAGGGAATCGTGACCCTGCACTTACTGTCGGGTAACTAGTCACCTATAGTTTCCTTAGGAATTTTTACAAAAGGGGATCTCCATGTTCAATCGCTTACGTCGGTCCGCCGTCGTCCTTACTGTTTCGGCGGTTTCACTCGGCACGATCAGTGCAGGTGTCTTTATCGGTTCGGCGGGAGCTGGCGCTGCCGGTTCAGCGCCGGGCGTTACCGCCAAGTCGATTACCATCGGCGCCACCGTGCCGCTCAGTGGCTTGGCCGTCAGTTACGCCGAGGTCTCAGCCGCTGCCGCCGCCGTCTTCAACTACGTCAACCACAAGGGTGGCGTCAACGGTCGAAAGATCAACTACATCCGTAAGGACGACTGCTACAACATCAACGCGGCGGGCTGCACGGCCAACGTCGGCGCCACGCCCACGTTGACCCAGACCCAGACGCTCGTGACCCAGAACAACGTCTTCGCCGAGGTTGGATCGCTCGGAACCGCGGCTCAGGACTCGGTCCTGGCCTACCTCAACCAGAACAAGGTTCCCGACCTCTTCGTGAACTCGGGATCCTCTGACTGGAACCAGCCCAAGAAGTACCCGGCCCTGTTCGGATTCCAGCCCAG
>JADGOK010000090.1 GCA_017882985.1 Acidimicrobiales bacterium | reverse complement strand
GTTCGTAGAGGTAGGCCTGAATCCCCCCGGTCTTTGGGGGAAAGTCGTTGGTCACGAGAAGATGGCGAGCCATGCACCACCACGCTACTCAGGGAGCATTATCAACGAAGGGCTACGACTCGGGAGCCTCGCGGTGCTGGAACTTGAGACGCGGCATCATGCCCTGGGACGTGAACAACTGGACGACCTCGGCGTCACTCGTGGTCATGACGAGTTCGTCGGGTACGTCGCCAAGGACGAAGCTGACGAGGCAGTCCGCGCAGTCCGGGGTGCCGCGTCGCACGCAGTCGTTGCAGCTGATGGACAGTTCAATTCCGTTGTTCATCGTCGTACCTTTCACTTGAGCCCACTCTGTCGTGGGCCTGTGACATCACACGAGGTACGAGGAAATCTCCGACGCGACTTGGGCCGGTCCAAAGACGACGCCCTCAGTCAGTACGAGTTGACGTGTTGGATCGATAAGGACGTAGAAGGGCGGAGCCTTGACCGCAAGAGCGTCCATCAATTCCGGGGCAATGAAGATCGGTTGCACCGCTTCAGTCCATTCCGCCTGCTCGTCCGCTTCACGGCTCACGACGATGGTCGTTACGTGGTTCAGTTGATCGAGCGACGAATGAATGAAGTCGTGACAACCGTCACACGAGGGTTTGATCGCGACGATCAACGTGGGTGAGGTGAACGTTTTGCTCACGACGTCACCGCCGAGGGTGTGACCAGTGAAACCTGAGGGGGCGGGGCGCTCGCGTGGTCGGTCGAACGAGTGCGCCGAGACGTCGGGGGTCACGAGGACTCGGTGAAGACCTCGACTTCGCGACCATGACCGCACCAGCGGCAGGTCACCGACTCGACCTTCTTGGAGATGATTTCCGGCTCTTCGACCGAAAGTTCGCCTCCCACCGTGAAATGGTGGAAGGACTGCACCGAGGTGGTCTCGACCACGTCGAAACGGGTCAGGTTGCCGCACGCGGTGCAGCGATAGCGAGTAATCACACTGCCCACGGTACTTGCATGTTTCGCAACCCCGTGCACGTCAGCGGTGGCCCCAGCGACGTCGAGGATTCACCTCGTAGTCGTGCGACGACGGGTCGTCGAATTCGAAGACGGTGTCCAGAGGCACGCGGTCGCTGTGGTGCGTTGAGCGCTCTCGCTCGATCAAGCGGCACAACGCCGAGGGATGACGTACTCGCCCGACGAAGAACGGGCCGCCCGCCGTTTCGAGAATCACGGAGCCGCGACGCGAGATCCGCTCGCTCACGCGCTGGTCCCCCCTCGTCGCGAAGACGTCGATGAGTTCTACCGACCTCCGATAGTGGCGAGCGACGCCGCCCTCGACCGTCAAACGCTGGGTCGTGAGATGGATCTTGTGCGAGCGCCAGCGCCACGTGCGCGTCGCGACGATCACTAGAGCCGGTCCAACGAGCAACAGGAGAAACCACGCCTCGTGGCGATGAATGAACGACACGTGGAAGGAACCAATTTGCACGAGTACCGCCAAGACGACAGCGACGAGAGCGGGACGAACGATTCCAATGGCGACCGGGGTCACGGTGATGATGCGCTCCTCGTTTTCGCGCCATTCCATGCGTCGGGCCATGACTCCAGCGTAAAGACTTTTCCCCGCGCTGACGTGACACGCACCAAATCAGGTGATCGGCGTGCTCAGACGTTTCGCATCTGGTGGGCCGCCATGTCGAAGTACGAATTCATCCCGGCGAACTGTTCGTCGCTCAGGTCGCCTCGGACAGCGTCCAGAGCCGTACGCATGGCAGAAAGCCACGCGTCACGCGCCTTCTTCGTGATGCGAAACGGGGCGTGGCGCATGCGCAGGCGTGGATGACCGCGTTCGTCTTGATAGGTTCGCGGTCCTCCCCAGTACTGTTCAAGAAACAACACGAGGTGACGTCTCGACTCTTCGAGGTCGTCGGGGTACATCGGACGAAGGATCTCGTCGGTCTCGACGACGCGATAGAAGGCATCGACCAGCCGAACAAAGAACTGATCGCCGCCCACGCCCTCGTACATCGAACTCTCCACTCCTCCACGTTAGAAGGTGTGCTCTAGACTGGTCCGAGTCTGAAAAGACGCGCGGGTGTAGCTCAATGGTAGAGCTCCAGCCTTCCAAGCTGGCCATGCGGGTTCGATCCCCGTCACCCGCTCCGCGTAGCCCGAAACCTTTCGTCGGACCGTCCGTAAGAGAATCTGATCCAGGATTAGGTCGGCGAGTGTGAAGATTCAATGCTCCCCGTCATCGATTCAGCTCCAGCGAGTGTTGATTCAGCTGATCCGTCGGTCCCGATCGGTCCAGAAGGGCTGACGCAACTTGAACTTCTGCAGTTTTCCGGTTGCCGTGCGTGCGAGTTCGTCATGAAATTCGATCGACGTCGGTGTCTTGAAGCCCGCAAGATGCTGGCGGCAGTACTTGATCAACTCCTCCTCACTGACCAACGTGCCCGCGCTCAAGACCACGAACGCCTTGACCGTCTCACCCCACTTCTCGTCGGGCACGCCGATGACCGCCACTTCGGCAACGGCGGGGTGGCTGAAGAGGACGTCTTCGACCTCGATCGACGAGACGTTCTCACCGCCCGAGATGATCACGTCCTTCAATCGGTCGCTGATGATCAAGTACCCGTCATCGCCGATCTCGCCGCCGTCGCCCGTGCGGAACCACCCGTCGTCGAAGGCCGCCTCCGTGGCCTCGGGCTGATTCCAGTACCCCTCCATCACCACGTTCGAACGGGCCAGGACTTCACCGAACTCTGACGTGCGTATCGTCGCGCCCAGCGCCGCAGTGCCCGCGCGGTTCAACTTCGCCGCACGATCCTCGGCGTCGAGGACGTCCCACTCGGCACGCGAGCGATTGATCGTGAGCAGGGGCGAGGTCTCGGTGAGCCCGTAGATCTGGATGAACTCCCATCCGAGCACCGACTCGACCTGAGCGACGGTCCTCGTCGGGGGTGGAGCACCGGCCACGATGATGCGTACCCGATCACGACCGGGGATGTCGCCGTTCCAGTCGTGCGCCGCGGCGAGCACGGAATTGACCACCGTGGGTGAGGCGCACATGATCGTGACGCCGTGACGCTCGACGCGTCGAAGAATCTCGTTTCCGTCGATCTTTCGCAGCACAATGTGCTGCGCGCCGAGTCCGGTCATCGCGAAGGGCATGCCCCAACCGTTGGCGTGGAACATCGGCAGCGTGTGCAGATACACGTCGCGGTCGTTCACGCCGGTGTGCAGGGCGAAGGTCGTGGCGTTGATCCAACTGTTACGGTGCGTGATCTGCACGCCCTTGGGGCGTGCCGTCGTGCCGCTGGTGTAGTTGATGGTCGCGGTCGCCCCCTCGTCGGGTTCCCAGGGCCTCGGCTCGACATCGAAGTCGTACAGTTCGGCGTCGCTCGGCGCACCGAGGACGAACTTGTGGGCGCACGACACCTCGGCCAACGATTCCTCCAATTCGGGATCGATCAGGAGAACGCTGGCGCCGGACTGCTCGACGATGTAGGCGACCTCCTCTTTGGTCAGTCGGAAGTTGATCGGCACGAGGATCCGGCCGTAATTGGCGACACCGAAGAAGGACGTGAGCAGTCGTGCACTGTTGTGCGACACGATGGCGACGCGACCGCCCGGTGCGACGCCCAGTCGGTCGAGGCCCGCGGCCTGGGCCCGCACGAGCTCGCCCACGCGCGAGTACGTCAACCCCCGCAACTGCTCAGCGGGTTGGTCCGGTTCGTCGACGATCCCGATCCGGTCGCCGTAGACGGTGACGGCTCGGTCGAGGAAGTCCCTCGTGCTCAACGGTACGAACATGCCAGTACCCCCCTTTTGAGTGCAACAACCCGTGGCGACGACCGGTGCTGGCGTGCAACCGCACCCAGCGCAGTTCCGCGGTGACGGTCGGTCGCGTCATGCCCCCTTCGAGGAAACCTTGACGAAAGTGCCTGCATCGTTTGAGCGTAGCAACGAGTGACGTCGAGCCCACGCGGAACGAACGCGTCGACGAATCCGTTTCCGCCGACGACGACGCTCTCGGTTACTTTCGCAAGGTCGTCGTTCGAGGCGACTCGGTCCACGACGGAGCACGCTTCTCCAGGAAGGATGCCATCGACTCCTGCGCGTCGGGGATCTGGCTCGCGGCGGCCATGACCTCTACCGCGTAGTCGTAGGCGTCGGACTGAACCTGGTCGATCTGCGCGTAGAAAGCGTGCTTGCCAATCCCCTTCGACGCGGGACTCCCCCGCGTGACGCGACGCAGCAGGGCGGTCGTCGCGCCCTCGAGCTCCGCCGCCGGCACGACCTCATTGATGAGACCCCACGACGCGGCGGTGTGCGCGTCGATTTCGTCACCGCTCATCGCCATCTCGAGGGCGCGCTTCCTCGAAATTGAGCGACCAACCGCCACCAGCGGCGTCGTGCAGAACAAGCCACCCCTGCCGCCGGGCGTGCAAAATCTTGCCTCGTCCGAGGCGACCGCGAGGTCGGCGGTCGCCACCAGCTGACAACCCGCGCCAGTCGCGAGTCCCTGCACCATGGCGACGACGGGTTGAGGAATTGACTGGATGGTCGTCATCAAACGTGTGCACTTCTCGAAGAGTCGGCGAACGTCGCGTTGATCGATCCCGGCCATGTCGGAGAAGTCGTGCCCCGCGCAGAAGACTGGGCCGCGGGCGGCGAGAATGACGCCGGTCGCCTCGCTCTCCCCGGCGTCGGCGAACGCCCTCGTCAACTCCTTGATGAGTCCACGAGTGAGAACGTTGCGACGTTCGGGGCGGTTCAACCAGATGGTGATCGTGTCGCCGGATCGATCAACTTGTAACGATTCCTGCTCGCCGCTCAATTTGCACGCTCCTCAACGGACCTTGAACCTGAGTGTATAGGTGCGCTACGTGAAGAACGGGTGAACGACGGTTCAGCGTTTCACGTGCGCTCTCCCCGAATACTTCAGACCGGAGCGATCACTCGTAAATCCAGCTCACCGTCTTGAACGTAGGCGTGCCATGGACCGCCGTCGAAGGCTAGGGCCGGACCGCGCCTTTCATTTCAGTGCAACACTGGCGCCGTCACGCGCGATTCTCAGACGGGCAGCACGCCGTCGACTCTTTGGAAGGTCTGGCTCCCGTCACGAACGGCGTGGTGAACCGTTACGCATCGTTCGTCGAACCGCCGGTAGGTTGAGCGACTTCGTTGGCTTGATCAGCGTCGTGAAGTCCTTCGCGCTCGGAGTGCGGCTTAGGGACGTGAGCGTCGCGCGCGA
>JADGOK010000089.1 GCA_017882985.1 Acidimicrobiales bacterium | reverse complement strand
GATGAGCGGCGGCACGTTCACGATCAGCAACCTTGGAATGTACGGAGTCGAGGAGTTCACGGCGATCATCAATCCTCCCGAAGGCGCGATTCTCGCGGTGGGCGCCACCAAGCGAGAACCAACGGTCGTTGGCGACGCTGTCGTTCCGCGATACCGGATGCGCTTTACTCTCTCGTCTGATCACCGGATCATTGACGGCGCCTTGGCCGCCGAGTTCCTTCGAACATTGACGCGCCTCATTGAGAATCCGTGGAGAATTATCGCCTGAGCAATTGCCGGCTTCAGTTTCGCTCGCGCCCGCCAGTCGGCGTTGCCGGCACGTAACCGAGCAACGCAGGCACCTCAGACGCCGCCACTGCCGGCGAGAAGAGGAAGCCCTGTCCGAGTTCGCACCCCAATCGCCGCAAGTGGTCGAATTGGGCGCTCGTCTCAATGCCTTCGGCCAACACAATGATGCCGAGTTTCTGGCCCAGCGAGATTATCGCCTCCAAGAGCGCCTCACTGTCGCGGCTCTGATGTGTCGGCGCCACGAACGACCGGTCGATCTTGATGATCTTGGGTTGCAGGAGCGTGATGTAGGAGAGCGACGAGTACCCGGTGCCGAAATCGTCGAGTGCCATCGCGACGCCAAGGTTGCGGAGCCTCTCGATGACGTCCAGCGTGTCGTCGACGTTCACCAGCGCCGCGCGCTCGGTGATCTCAATGATGAGTCGTTCGGGCGCGAGTGCGTTGGTCGCAAGAATGTTCTTGATCAATGGAATCAAGTCCGCGTCGTGCAACTGGCGCGGGGAGAGGTTGACGGTGACGAAGGGGGCGCTACTCGCAGGGTCCGATCGCTCCCAGGACCCCGCCACTGAGACTGCATCACGCAGAGCGAAATTTCCCAATTCAAGGATCAGTTCGGAACGTTCCGCAAGTGGAATGAACACGTCAGGCGAGACAAACCCTTGCGTGACGTGCGGCCAACGCATCAAGGCCTCGAAACCCACGATGCGCGATGAGCTCAGTTCGATGATGGGTTGGTAGTACATCGTGAGCTCGCTCTTCTGGAATGCCGTTCGCAGATCCTGCGTCAGTGAGAAGATGCTGAGTGCCTCACTGTGCATGCTCGGCGTGAAGACGACGTAGTGACCCTTGTGACGACGTTTGGCTTCATACATCGCGGCGTCAGCGTCGCGAACGTATTCCGCGTTGGTCTCGTCAGCGGCGTCACAGATGACGGCACCGATACTCGCGTGCTGCTCGAACCGGACATCGCCGAAGACGAACGGTTCAGACAGTGCCTCAATGAGCCGATCGCAGATCGCTTCAGCGGTCGCACGATCGGCGATGCCTTCGGCGAGGTACAAGAACTCGTCGCCGCCGAGACGACACAACGTGTCCGAGGACCGGGTCACTTCATCGAGGCGGCGCGACACCGCCACCAGTAATTGGTCGCCGACGTAGTGGCTGTACGCGTCGTTCACTCCCTTGAAGTCGTCGAGGTCGATCATCAGCACCGCGTCCAGGCCACCCTGGCGCAGCGAGCGCTGACGAGCTTGGGAAAGGCGATCCTCAAAGAGCATTCGGTTGGCGAGGCCCGTCAGCGGGTCGTGCAGAGTCTGATGTCGCAGATCCGCCTCGAGTTCATCACGGTGAAGGTGCGCGACCGTCAACTCCGTGAGGTTTTGCTGGAGCTGCACCGACTGACGATTCATCCGATCGATCATCCATTTGAGGCGCAGACCGATGACGGCGAATGCGAGAATGCAGAACAGTCCCAACGCCAGGACGTTCACCGATCGGTGTAACGCCGTGGCGACGACCAGGATTGCCGGCGCGATGAACCCCGCCACCATCACCACCGGTAGGCGATTCCGACTGCTCGACGGCCCGCGCTCAACGCTGGCCTTACTGGTGTCGGACGCTCCATCCGCGCTGGCCATCGACGGGTGCAAGGCGGCGGCGGCGACCAACACGTACTCGAAGAGGAACAGTGCATCGACGATATTGCCGGTTTGATAACTGTTGTGCAGTGTGAGTAAGTCGTAGGTGAAGTCGGCCACGAACATTACCAACATGGCTGTGGCCAAGAAATTTAAGTACGCGAAACGCGACGGTTTGAACAAGATCGTGCGGAGCACAATGAAGACCAGTGCCACGTCCATCATTGGATAGGCCAAGTTGACCAACATCCCGAAATTCGTGAGGGTCGCGTCGTGGGCATAGGAGTCCATCAGGAACTGCCACGAAATGGCGAGGACCCCGATTGATACGATCGCGGCGTCCGCATTGTTCTCGCGCCATGAGGAGTGATCAAGATCGCGGGTGAGTCTCAGGACGCCCGCGAAGAGGAACGGATAGCCCGCGAGGTAGAGCGCGTCCGCATACGACGGAAACGGAATGTTGATATGCAATGCGCTGTACAGCGACAAGAGGTTGTCACCCAGCGTGAAGCACACTCCAGCGGCTGCGACGAAGTACCATCCGACTCGGTTAGCCGGACGGTGCCGATGTACGCCGAACAGGATGCCGAGAACCGAACCGAGGCCGAGCACCGCGTACAGGACATTCTGGGCTGTATCGTTCGGCAGGAAGAAATAGGTCGCGATGAGCAGCGTCCCTACAAGCAGCACGGCTTTCCACGCTGGTAGTTTCATCTCGCCGCAATATTCACGATCCGGCTCCGAACTCCCGTTACGCAGCTACGTCCAATCGTACCGCTCCTTTCCACCTTACGTCGGCGACGGTGTGTCGACAATCTCCGCGACGCTTACGGTCCCGACACCGGCGAACCGAAGGCGCAACGTTGTGTTCATGGCGTCAATCGTGCACTGAACGCGGAACCGTCAATGCGTGCTGAGATACGGGTGTCAGCTTCCATCCACGACACAGTCCAAGATGCGTCACGAATGACGGCGATCCATATCGTGCTGAAATGGCGAGCCCGGAAAAGTTATCCGGACCTGCCGCTCAGGGGGTGGAGTAAGGAGTCATGCCCACCCCAACTCTTCGAGCCGAGGATCACTGATGCCAAAGTGATGCGCGACCTCGTGGATCACGGTCTTTTGAATCTGCGCCATCACTTCTTCTTCGCTCGCACAGTTTCGACAGATCGTCATCTGATACAGGGTTATCCGGTCCGGCAACACCGCGCTGTAACTGATGGGACTCCTCTTCGTGAGTGGGACGCCTTCGTAGAGGCCGAAGAGCGAGCGTCCTTCAGCTTGGTCATCAACGAGGACGACCAGGTTCTCGATTTGAGCGGCGAGTTCGGGTGGTAGTGCGGCGAGAGCACTGCTCGCCAACTCCTCAAAGCGCTCATTGGAGACCTCAAACATCAACGAAGCGTATAGGTCGTTCGGTGACCGAGCCACCTCGGGCTGAGGTCGTCGGAATCGTTCCGATGGCAAAGATGACTTTAGTCACTGCAGAATTGCGCGTCGTGCAGTAACGGACCGGTAGTTTCCCCGGTGTGGCAGAACTCTCCGGGCGGCGCGAACGAAAGAAACTGACAACCCACCAGCTGCTGCGCTCGGCCGCGCTGCGCCTGGGGGCCGAGCGTTGCCTGGCGGACGTCACGGTCGAGGAGATCGCCGAGGAGGCTGACGTGTCGGTGCGCACCTTCTACGACCATTTCCGCTCCAAGGAGGACGCAATGATCGGCTTCGACGCCTACCGGGTCGACCGTTTGCGGGTAGCTCTCGTCGAGCGACCACTCGGAGAGTCACCCCTCGACGCACTGCACACGGTCCTTCGCATGATGCTCGAAGAGTCCAGCTTCGAATGGCCGTTGCGGATGAAGGTGATCGCGAAGAACCCCGCACTACTGCCGAGAATGTTCACCTCGTTCATCGTCTACGAACGGGCCATGATCGAGGCCGTCGCCGCGCGCACCGGTCTCGATCCCGACCACGACCTCTACCCCGCCGTTGTCACGGCCGTCGCGGCCGGCGCGCTGCGGGCGTCCTTGACCGTCTGGCGCGCCAGGGGCGAACGGGAAGATCTCACCGAGATCTTCGACACCGCCTTCACCCGCGTGGCCCACGGCCTCGTCGAACCCGATCCAGTCCGCGAACGCGAGGCGTAGGCCGTGCTGCTTCGACTACTTCGTACTCACCTTCGTCCCTACCGTCTCCAGATCGCCGTCCTCGTGATCCTCCTCGTCGGCCAGACCCTGGGCAACCTCTACTTGCCCAACCTCAACGCCGACATCATCAACGGCGGCGTCGTCGCCGGGAACCTTCACTACATCGTCACGACGGGTGAAGCGATGCTCGTCCTCACCCTGATCGTGGGACTCTTCGCCGTCGTCGCCGTCTACTGGGCCTCGCGGGTCGCGATGGGCGCGGGCGCCGATATTCGCGCGGCGGTCTTTGCGCGCGTGCAATCCTTCTCGGCGCGCGACATGAATCACTTCGGAACCGCCTCGCTCATCACCCGCAACACCAACGACATCCAGCAGATCCAACTGTTCCTGCAGATGGCCCTCACGATGATGGTCATCGCACCGATCATGTGCGTCGGCGGCATCGCCATGGCGATCCGCGAAGGCGCCCAGCTCTCGACGCTGCTGTTGGTCGCCGTTCCCGTCATGGCCCTTTTCATCGGCACGGTCATGGTGAAGGTGATCCCCAAGTTCCGCTCGATGCAGGGCAAGATCGACCGCATCAACGAGGTGCTGCGCGAACAGATCACCGGCGTGCGCGTGATCCGCGCCTTCGTGCGCAACACGTCCGAGGCCGAGCGCTTCGCCATCGCCAACGACAGCCTCACCGAGACCGCGCTCAGTGTGAACCGGACCTTCGCCCTGGCGCTGCCCACGATGATGATGATCCTGAACCTCTCGAGCGTGGCGGTGATCTGGTTCGGCGGTCGACTGGTGAACGACGGCGCTATGCCCATCGGCAATCTCACGGCCTTTCTCACCTACATCCTGCAGATCCTGATGTCGGTGATGATGGCGGTGATGGTGGCGATCCTGCTGCCGCGCGCGGCGGCCAGCGCCGCGCGCATCGAACAGGTACTCGACACCGTGCCCGTCGTGAGTGATCCGGATCGTCCGCTCGAACCGACCGAGCGATCCGGTCGCGTGCGCTTCGAGGGCGTTGGCTTCGCCTACCCCGGCAGTGAGCGACCTGTCGTGGAGGACCTCACCTTCGCCCTCGAACCAGGTCAGACGAGCGCCATCATCGGCGGCACGGGTAGCGGAAAGACCACCTTGCTCAACCTCATCCCGCGCTTCATCGACGCGACGACGGGCAACGTCGTCGTGAACGGCGTCAACGTGCGCGACC
>JADGOK010000088.1 GCA_017882985.1 Acidimicrobiales bacterium | reverse complement strand
GGCGTACTTCGCGGTGACCGCCATTGCGGTCGTCGGTCTCTACATTGCCTACATCATCCCAGTGTTCCTGCGAGTGCGAGCCGGCAAGGACTTCCAGGCCGGGCCGTGGAACCTCGGTAAGTGGGGCGTCTTGAACGGCACTGTCGCGACGGCGTGGACGGTCTTCATCTGCATCATGTTGCTGTTGCCACAACTGAAGCCGATCACATGGCTGACCTTCA
Source organism: Acidimicrobiales bacterium (assembly GCA_017882985.1). Taxonomy (GTDB): domain Bacteria; phylum Actinomycetota; class Acidimicrobiia; order Acidimicrobiales; family RAAP-2; genus RAAP-2. The sequence goes on along the minus strand of JADGOK010000088.1, from coordinate 5,167 downwards.
ACTACGCGCCCATCGCGGTGCTAGTGGTGATCGGTTTCGCCACCATCTACTGGTTCGCGAGCGCTCGCAAGTGGTTCACCGGACCGAAGGTTCAGGGTACGGCCGAAGAGCTGGCAGCGATCGAGCGCGAGCTCACGTTGGTCGGCGCGGTCGCCGAAGAGCACTTCCAAGAAGCGTTGCACCACCCCATCGAGACCATCGAGCACGAACTTCACATCCACGAGGACGGTGACGAACACGGTCACGAATAGTTGACGAAGAACCCCGCAGGGACCAGAGCCGCTACGTTGACTCGTCCCTGCGGGGTTTTTCCTGTACGACGTCCTCGTCCACACGGAGTGAGTCGCGAAAGCGCACATGCCCGTTACGTCGCCCGTTGCCCGACCCGAGAGGATTCAGGAGTCGCCACATTGCGGACGGCAACGAAAATGGCCAACGCGCACTGCACGAAGGTCGCTCGACCGAGACGGTCCGATACCTCCTGACGGTTTTCGACTTTCGACCGAACGGGTGTAGAACCATAAAGTGAAGTTGAAACTCGACCTGCACGACATCTACAACCGGGGCGAGGACATCGAGCACGCACTTCGCAACGTGATCGACGAGGCCGTCGAGAAGAAGATCCGATTGGTTGAGATCATCCCGGGCAAGGGCAGCGGTCAGTTAAAGAAGCGAGTGCTTCGCTTCCTCGAACAAAAAGAGATCAGGGTCCTCTACGACCGCGTGGAGAAGGACTCGCACAACTTCGGTCGGGTATTCGTCCACTTCCGCCCAAAGTAGCGACGTCGAGGCCCTCTCTCGATGAGCCGACGACTCGTCGCAACGACTTACGTCAATGACCGTGGGCTGACCCCCACTCCCGCGTTGGCGCTGCTCTCGTACGCACTCAGCGCGAAGCGCAGGACGTCCAGTGCCTCTTCGGGCCCCCAGAGGAGTGGTCCCTCGGCGCGACGGAGCCAACGAAGCCAGTGGCGACCCGAGTCGCGAAAGCTGCTCGCCCAGTCGTCGTCGAGCGCGTGCCACGAGCGCATCTCGCCGTCGAGGTAGACCTCCAGACTGGGCTGTTGAATACCACGACCGGTGCATCGATTCACCCGCGCGAATCCGCGACGTCCCGTGACCTCCCAGCGTTCGTCATTCGTGTAGTAATCGGATCGCAAGTACATGTCAATGGCGAGACTCACGTCCCAGACACCTCGAACACCGCTTTCGTGTTCCCACACGACGCTCGTTGGCGCGTCCACCGCGACACCGGGCAGCACCTCCGTCGAGCCGACCCACGCTCGGACCTCACGCACCGGCCCGAAGAGCCAAATCGCCGTTGACAGCTTGTGCCAACCGTCGTCGAACAACAAGATCCCGCGTCCGACCTCAGTCTGGGCGAATTGGCGCTCGTACGTGTCGCCGGGAACGTCCCAACCGCCGCGACCGCTCGCCACCATTTTCATGTGATAGCTGGTGATCTCACCGAGGTCACCCGAGTCAACCACCTCCTTGAGCCGGCGCAGCGGTTCATAGAAGAGGTAGTTCTCCATCACCCGTAGCTGGCGGTTGGCTCGCCGCGCCGCGTCCATCATCCGCTGCGCGCTCGCGAGGTCGTTCGCGAAAGGTTTTTGCAGATTCACGTGCCACCCGTTCTCCAGGCACTTGATCGTCCCCTCTTCGTGAAGAACGATAGGCAACAACACCTCAACGGCGTCGACCTCGAGACCGCTCTCTACCAATTCCTCGATGGACCCAAAGACGTGAGCGTCCGCCCAGTCCCCTCGACGCTGTGCACGTCGCTCGGCGCTGGGATCGACCAGGGCCACCACCTCGACGTCGTCGTTGTCGACGTAGGCGAGCCGGTTGAGGTCGTAGATCCTTCCCAGACCGATGAACGCTGCGCGCACGGGTCGTCCCAACGGCGCAAACGGGGGCGCGGGCGCGTCGGCATCCATGGCCAAATAGTAACGGGCGGGGCCGCGACTACTTTGATCGGGCATCGTCGCACGAACTGCACGTGCGGCCGACGTTCACGCCGTCGGTGCCCGGGCTACTTCGTGGTGGAACGTTGACGCCATCGGTGGTAGCGCCCTCGCCCCTTGAGCAAATGGGCGCCGGAATGTTCCTCGTGCACCGTGGCGATCAGCGAGGACGTCGAGAGACCGAGCGCGCCCGCCACCATCAACGCGAGCGCCAACACTTCGAGCGTCACGTACCGCGGTCCCCCACGAAGACTCTCACCGTAGAGAAGGTGACCGACGAGTATCGAGACGAACGGGTTCACCAGGATGAGCGTTGACTGCGAGGCGGCGAACGGTCCGACTTGGAACGCGCTTTGCATGATGACGAACGAGCCCAAACCGATCACGCACAGCGCGTAGAGCTGCCATGAGCCAAAGAGGGCACCCCATCCGGTGACGAGGAGATTGGTCATCGACTTCGTAATGGCCGACAACAACGCGAAGCCGACCGAAGCGGCGGCACCGAGCAGCATCGCTTGGCGCCAGGGCGGTCCTCCGCGGGCGAGGAGGCTGAGGAGAGCGACGGCAACAACAATCAATGCTCCAACGACGAGCCACAGCGCGTTACTCGGAACCTTCGTCCCGTCCGTGGGCGCCGCCAGTAGCAAGAAACCACCCAGACCGATCGCCGCGGCGACGGCGGACACAAAGTCACGTGGGCGAAGTGGTGACGAGTACCAGAGCCACAACACGAGCACCAGGATGACCAGTTCACTGATCAAGAGCGGTTGGACGACGTTGAGCGAACCGAGGTGGAGCGCGATCGCCTGGGACGCGTACCCCAATCCCATGACGACGAATCCGAAGAGCCATATCGGTCGACGGATCATGTAGCGCACGAGGCCCATCGACGGCCCACGTGCCGGCGGTGCGTCCTCGACACCAAGACGTTGACAGATGCTGGCGATCGCGTTCGCGAACGCGGCCGCGAGAGCCAAAGTGATGACCACCCCCTGAGCCTAAGGTGCCTCCCACCCCCTCTGGCGAACTGCGGACCCCCAGTTGCTTTTGAACGTTAGATTTGAGCGACAGTCGAAGGAGGGCCGTGTCCTTTAACCTTGCTGAACTTCTGGAACTTCGTCGCCACGAGAACTTCCAACTGCACGAGCGCTATCTCAATCCGCAATTGGCCCGCGTCGTCAAGACGCTCGGTTTCGATCGCTTCTACGCGCGCGCTGAAGGTTGCTATCTGTACGACGACGAGGGTCGGCGCTACCTCGACATGTTGAGCGGCTTTGGCGTGTTCGCTCTTGGCCGAAGCCACCCCACGATTAAGGACGCGCTGCGCCAAGCGATCGACGCCGACCTACCCAACATGGTCCAGATGGACTGTGCACTCCTGCCGGGACTCTTGGCCGAACAGCTCGTGAAGCGCAGCCCGGCCAATATCGAACGGGTCGTCTTTGGCAATTCAGGCGCCGAAGCGGTCGAAGCGGCGATCAAGTTCGCCCGGGCGAGCACCCGACGAGGACGAATCTGCTACTTCGAGCACGCCTTTCACGGTCTCACGACCGGGGCGCTCGCCCTCAACGGTTCCGCGGAGTTCAAATCTGGCTTCGGACCACTGCTCCCCGGTTCAACGATCGTGCCCTTCGGCGACGTCGAGGCGTTGACGAAGGAGTTGCGCCGTGGTGACGTCGCGGCATTGATCGTCGAGCCGATCCAGGGCAAGGGTGTCTACGAACTCAAGCGCGAGCAGTGGCGAGCGATCGAAGCGGCCGTGCACGACGCCGGCGCGCTGCTGATCTGTGACGAAGTCCAGACCGGACTGGGCCGCACGGGCGCGTTCTACGCCTTTGAGCATTACGGCCTCCGACCCGACATCATCACCGTCTCCAAGGCCCTCTCGGGTGGATTCGTGCCGGTCGGGGCGATGCTCACGAGCGACAAGATTCTGCGCAGCGTCTACAGCTCAATGGACCGCGCCATGGTGCACTCGTCGACGTTCAAGGGCAATCAGTTGGCGATGGTGGCGGGCCTCGCGACCCTGTCGGTCTTTGATGAAGAGCGGATTGTCGAGCACGCGAACACCATGGGCGACGTCTGGCGCCAACACCTCGAGGCACTCGCCTCGCGCCACGAATTCCTGCACGAGGTACGCGGTCGCGGTCAGATGATCGGCGTCGTCTTTGGTCGTCCGACCTCGGCCGGCCCACGAAGGCGATGGCGCGCCATCGAGGCAACGCGCCCCGCCATGTTCTCCCAAACCCTCGTCGTCCCCCTCTTTCACAAGTACTCGATCCTGACCCAAGTAGCGGCGGACAACGTGAACGTGATCAAGCTCCTGCCACCGCTCATTGCTGGCGAAGGCGAAATCAATCTCTTCGTCGACGCCCTCGACGAACTCTTGACCGACGCCGAGACGAGCAGTCGCTGGCTGGTCGATTTCGGCTTGACGATGGCCAAGGGCGCGATGAAACGAACCCGGTCACCGGCGAACTCGGCGAAGGCAACCACGTGAGCCACGATGTGGCCCGCGGTGACCGGGTTGTCGTGACCGGCGCAGCGGGATTCATTGGTTCGGCGGTCACCCGAGCACTCCTTCGAAGAGGTGCCACAGTGGTGGCACTCATCGAGCCAGGAGCATCCGCGTCGAATCTGGACGGACTGGACGTGGAGCGCCGGGAGGTCGACGTCACTGACGCTCTCCGACTCGACGAACACTTAAGGGGTGCGCGCTACTGCTTTCACCTCGCCGCCCGATTCGGTTTTTGGCCGAAGGACCCATCAAGTTTCTACGCCGTCAACGTCCGTGGGAGCCAGAACGTCATCCGCGCCGCGACTGACGTCGGGATTGAACGGATCGTCTATACGTCCACGGTCGCCACTTTGGGACTTTGGAAGACCAAGTCCGGCCAGCCATCGAACGAAGACGACGTGGCCGATCTCTCCCACCTCTACGGAAACTACAAACAGACCAAGTACGTCGCCGAACACGAGGTCCTTCGACTCGCCGCGGAAGGCGCGCCCGTAGTGCTGGTCTTGCCAACGATGCCCCACGGTCCCTTCGACCACCGTCCCACGCCATCGGGCAAGGTGGTACTTGATTACCTCAACGGCAAGATGCCCGGCTACGTCGATACCGCGATGAACGTGGCCCACGTGGACGACCTCGCCGAGGGACACCTGCTCGCTCTCGAGCGAGGCACCCAAGGTCGCAG
>JADGOK010000087.1 GCA_017882985.1 Acidimicrobiales bacterium | reverse complement strand
GACGTCGAACTGCTGTGGACGCCGCGACAGGTGCTGAACCCACGACTGGGCGACGACGAGCGCTCGACCTCCCGAGCTCTTTGGCGCGAGACCGTGCGCCGAGTGGAACGGACGATCCCCGAACTGAGCTCCGTCGCCTTCTAGTTAATCCACGGGGCGGCCGCAAGTGCGGCGTCGAGCTGCGTCGGCGTTTCCAGGAAGTGTTTGGACAGCATCAGGGCCCTCGGCTGGCTGAGCGTGACGACACCGGTGACCAGACCGTCGCGACTGTACAGGGCGACCCACTTCGCTTCGTCGGATGAGCCCGCCACCCTCGTGACGTCGTCGCTCGGACGAGGGTGGCCCAACAGTTGAATCTTCTTCGCGTACTGATCCGACCAGAAGTAGGGCACCAAAAGTTTCGTCGCGGCCACGCCCTGAGCCCAGTAGTGCGCCAGGGACCCGGCGTGATCGTTGGCGACCTGCCAGTGTTCGATTCGCGTCAGTTCACTCCCGGCGGTGTTCGCCCACTCGAAGCGCGCCACGTCGCCAATGGCCGCGACGCGATCGGTGGCGAGCAGGTGCTCGTTGACGACGACCCCGTCATCGATCGACAGTCCAGACGTCGCGAGCCATTCGACGTTCGGCACGGCGCCGGCGCCCACCACCACGGCCCGCGCCGCGAGGGTGTCGCCGCTCGCGAAGAGAACGCGAAAATCTCCATCGGCCCTATAGACGTCGTCAATCTTCTGGCGCGTGCGCAGTTCAATGCCCGCCGACGCGGGCAGACCCTCGAGCCAGGACGACACCTCGGGTCCCAGGACGTTGATCAACGGACGCTCGGACGCTTCCAGGATCAGGGGACGAAGGCCCCTCGTTCGTAGCGCCGTCGCCACTTCGGCGCCGATGAACCCTCCTCCGATCCCCGCCACCACGCTCTCGGCTTCGAGTGGGGCGAGATCGACGTTGAGGCGAGCCACGTCGTCAATACTTCGCACCGTGTGAAGTTGGTGTCCGGCACTGAACGGCAAGAGTCGAGCCCTCGACCCCGTCGCGATGACGACGTGCGTACCGGCGAGCGCCGTGTCGTCGGCGAGGTGCACCGTCGTCGTCGCGACGTCGAGCCGCGTCGCGGGCGTACCGAGCAGAAGTCGGACGTCGGCGGCAGCGAGGTGGTCGTCGGTCGCGAGCGTCGCGTGCTCGGCCGGCCACTTGCCAACCAGCACCTGTTTGGACAGCGGTGGTCGGTCGTAGGGACGATGGGACTCGTCGCCGACGAGCGTCAGCGCGCCACCGTAGCCCTCGCGTCGCAGGGCCTCAACGAATCGCCAGCCGGCGAGGCCGGCACCCACCACGACGACGTGGTCGCCGTCGTCGAGCACCGTCACTGTGCGAACGTGGCGAGCCACTGCTCGGCCGTCGTCGGGGCCAGCACGTAGTTCATCTGGCGCACGTCCCCCATCGACGCGCTCGGATCGCGGGAGTAGAAATGACCGGGAAACAACACCGTGTCGTCACTTATCTGTGCGAGTCGCTGGGTCAGCGTGCGGTACATCTCTTCTGAATCCGAGCCCGGGAGATCCGTGCGTCCACAGCCCTCGAGAAAGAGCGTATCGCCGCTAATGAGTCGCCCGTCGACAAGAAAACACTGGCTGCCCGGCGTGTGGCCGGGCGTGTGGATCAAGGTGACGTCCAGTTCGCCCGCGCGCACGCGATCACCCGAAGCGTGACCCACCAGCGCGTCGGCGCTCACGCCGGTACGACGGATCACCCAGTCGACCTCGTCGGCCTGCACGTGCACCGGCACGTCGATCGTCTCGAGCAGTTCGACGATCCCAGCGATCTCATTGCCCGCGAGGTCGCCGCCGACGTGGTCGGGGTGGTAGTGGGTCGCGAGCACGCCCGTGACCTTCATCCCGTCGGCTTCGACCAACTCGACGAGCTCTCGGGGCCGGTACGCCGGGTCGACGAGCAGCGCCTCGCCACTCTCGCGATCACCGAGGGCGTAGACGAAGTTGACCATCGCCGTCGCGACTGCGTCGTCGCGGGCGAAGTCGCGCCCGGCGAGCAGTTGGCGAAAGTAGAACCGGTCGTTCATTGTTCCTCGGCCACCCGGCCGATGCGCGGGGCGAGTTCTTCGACTTTGGCCCTTGTGGCGTCCAAGCGCGCTTCGAGCTCCTCAATGATCACGGTCGCCCGTTCGAGCTTGACGAAGAGTTCATCGACCGACACCTCACCCTCGTCGAATGACTCCACGATGGTGTTCAATTCCGTCGCTGCTTCGTTCCAGTCACCAATTGTGCTCATGAAGATGCTCCATTCTTCTCATTAACCACCGCGTCGAACGAACCATCACTCACGCGCACGCGCACGACCTCACCGAGCGCCACATCGGCCAGTGAGCGCACGACCCCGCCGTCGGCGCCCGTCACGATCGACCAACCCTGCGCCAGACGTCTCGTCGGATCGTACGCACCGAGCAGTTGCCGATTGCTCGCGAGCAACTGGCCCGCACTCGCGAGCACGTACTGACTCTGGATCAGCAGACGCTGACGCGTCGAGGAGAGGTGTCGCCGTTCGCCACGCAGCCGGTCACGCACCGCAAAGATCATCGTGCGGCGCCGTTCGGCGAGGTACTCGGTCGCTTCGTCCAGCAGCGCCTCGGTGGCGCTGAGCACCTTCCGGGCGTTGGCGCGCACGTGACGCTCGGACCACTGGGCGACCAGCGCGACGAGCTCCTCGCCCAGTTTGGTGGGCGTGATCGCGCGCGTGTGGGCGACGAGGTCGGCAATGGACTCGTCGCCCGTGTGGCCAATGCCGGTGAAGACCGGCGTCGACGACGACGCGATCGCCCGGGCGACGCGTTCGTCATCAAAGGCCGCGAGGTCGCCCTTGGATCCCCCGCCGCGCACGAGGCAGATCACGTCAACCCCTACGGCGTCGAGCTGTTCGATCGCGTTGACAATCTGCGCTGGCGCCGCGTCACCCTGGACCGTGGTCTTGACGAGCACGACGTCAAAGCCGTACCCCGAGTGCAACAACTGACCCGTGAAGTCGTTGAAGCCCTCGGTCTGGGGACTCGCCACCAGTCCAACGCGCAGCGGCACGGGCGACAGGACGAGTCGCTTATTGGCGTCGAGCAGGCCTTCACTTTGGAGTCGGGCGATCAGTTCTTGGCGCCGTCTCGCCACGTCACCCAAGAGACCGGCCACGTCGATCTCGGTGACCGTAAAGCCGATTCGGCCCTGGGGGGCGTAGACGTCGACGTAGCCGAAGAAGTTGACGACGGTACCCGGTTGGAGTGTCACGCCGTCACTCGCCAGCTTGCGCTTCAAGGGATTCCACTGCGAGGCCCAGCAGTGCGCGTTGAGGACCGGTCGCTTGGCGTCCGACGCCGACGACCCGGCGTCCACGAGGTCGACGTAGAGGTGCGTCTTCTCGTACACCTTGGCGACCTCGCCGCGCACCCAGCACGGATGGCGACGACCGTAGGCCGATTCGAGTTGGGCCGTGAGGAGTTGGTAGAACTCACCAACTTCGAGGATGGGGTCGTCGTTCGACGCCGGTTCAAGAACCACGACGCGAGGCTACCGCCCCTCCGCGACCGCCCGGCGACTCTTGCTCGGCGCACCTCGCTGTGTCAGACTGTCTGCGGATGGTGAGTCGACTGGGTGGCCGCACTGGCTGGTAACAGGCAGTGAGGAAAGTCGGGGCTCCACAGGGCAGGGTGCTCGCGAAACGTGAGTCGCGGTGACGTGCAGGACAGTGCCACAGAGAACAGACCGCCGATGACCTGGGTGACTAGGAACAGGTAAGGGTGAAACGGTGCGGTAAGAGCGCACCAGCATCTTGAGTGATCAGGGTGGCTTGGTAAACCCCACCCGGAGCAAGATCAAACGTGGGAGTACGCGGCCCGCGTGTCTCGGCAACGAGGCACTCCCGAGGTAGATCGCTGAGATGGATGGCCGCCCATCCTTCCGCAAGGAAGGTGGACAGAACCCCGCTTATAGGTCGACTCATCATCCACTTAAACAATTGGGGGAACAAGACGTGTTGCACCTGCCGTACCGCGAACTCCCCCTCGCCGATCCCGGCACGCCCGATCGACGTTCCGCGACGCGTTACCTGACGTGGCTCGCTCGTCAACAGTTGGGACTGCTGACGCTCAACGGCCTCTTCGGCATCGGCTGGATGCTCAGCCAGGCGTTGCTGTGGACCGCGGTCGGCGCCGCGATCGACCACGGCGTCGCACGTCACAGCGCGGGCGAGTTGTTCAAGTGGGTCGGCATCGTCGTGCTCCTCGGCCTCTTCCAGGCACTCTGTGGAGCGCTGCGCCACCAATTAGCGGTGACGAACTGGATGAACGCGACGTACCGAACCATCCAACTGATCGGTCGCCACGTCTCGACCACCGGCACCGCGGTGACTGACGAGATCCCCGCGGGCGACATCGTGAACACCGTCGCGGCCGACGCGATGCGCATCGGTGGTGCCTTTGACGTTCTCGCTCGTTTTGTCGGAGCGGTGATCGCCTGGATCGTCGTCTCGTTCATCTTGCTGTCGACGTCGCTGCAACTTGGTCTCATCGTCTTGTTGGGGGTGCCGATCCTCGCCTCGCTGACGACGCCGCTCATGCGCCCGTTGCACGCCGCTCAGGCCGCCCAGCGCGAAGCGGCGGGACGCCTCGCGGCGTTGGGTTCGGACACGGTCGCGGGACTTCGCATTCTTCGCGGCGTCGGCGGTGAGGACGTGTTCCTTGCCAACTACGAGCGCCAGAGTGACCTGGTGCGACGATCAGGCAACCGCATCGCGACGCCCCAGGCGGGACTCGAATCCGGTCAGGTGCTTCTGCCCGCGGTGCTGACGGGCATCGTCACCCTCCTCGGCGCGCGCGACGTCATGCGCGGCACGTTGCAGCCCGGCCAACTCGTGGCGTTCTACGGCTACGCCACCTTCCTCACGACGCCGCTGCGTACCGCCATCGAGTACGTCATCGCTACCACCCGCGCTTACGTCGGCGCCGGTCGGGTGCTGCGCATCCTGAACGTCACTCCTCTCATTCAAGAACCCCCGTCGCCCCGACCCTGGCCGACATTCATCGAAACCTTTGAGGATCAGCGCAGCGGCATCATCCTCCAGCGCGGCCAACTGGTCGCTGTCGTGACCCCGACACCCGCCGAAGCGTCCGAACTCTGTGACCGGCTTGGTCGATTCGTTCCCGACGTCGATCAGGTCCTCGTGAACGGCACGCCCTTGAGCGAGTTCTCGGTGGCCGACACCCGAAGCAACGTCGTCGTGAGCGAGGTCGAGCCGCGCCTCTTTTCTGGTGAACTGCGCTTCGAACTGGTCCCGCACGGCACGGTTGGCGACGAACAGGTACTTGACGCCCTGGAAGCGTGCAGCGCCCTCGATATCCTCGACGCACTCGACGACGGACTCT
>JADGOK010000086.1 GCA_017882985.1 Acidimicrobiales bacterium | reverse complement strand
GTCGTCGGGAGCCTTGATGTTTGGTCCAACCTCTTGGATCACGCCTTCGACCACGAGGACGTCGCAGTCCTTTATGACGTGGCGTGCGTTGGCCATCGTGAGGACGATTCCGTTGCGAAAGATGATGGAACGGCCGTGCTCGAGTGATTCGCCGGACGTGCTGATGGGCTTGTTCATTCCCCCCCCTTGGTGAAATGGTTCAGATTGTCACGCAGCGTAGCACCGTGTTCAGTTATGTCAAGAACTGCTTCACATTGTGATCAGCGAAGTTCAGTCCGTGTTCCGACAACAACGACATGGTCCGCGTCGATACAACTGGTTCGATGATCATTGCCGTCAAGGAGATTGGTGCGGAGAATGAAGACGCGGGCCGTCGCAGCTCACCTTGAAGCGCCACCAGAAGGCGCCAGCACACATTTTCCCCTCGACAGCGACTTCGGTTATGTTTATTGTAACTGAACAGCAGATGGGGGTCGAAGTGGCAGCACAGTCAAAAGGAAACACCGCTCGCACGGCAGTCGTTCTCGGCGGCACGTCGGGTATTGGCAGGGAAATCGTCAAATCGTTGGCGGCCAAGGGCTCGACCGTGTACCTCTCGGGGCGAACGACGCAGTCGGCTCACGCGGCGGCGGCCGAAATTGGACTCGGCACCATCGGCATCGCCGTCGACCTCTCCGAACCCGAGTCCATTGCCGACTCGCTCGCCGAGATTCAATCAGTCAACGATCTAGTGATTCCGGCGATCGAACGTGACGCCAACACGATTGCCGACTACAACGTCGCGCGGGCCATCCGCCTCGTCACGCTCAAGCTCGTCGGCTACGCCGAGGCCATCCACGTCCTGCGAACTCGCTTCACCGCCGACGCCTCCATCGTCCTGTTTGGTGGGTTAGCCCTGCAGCGCCCCTACCCCGGGTCGACGACCGTGTCGACGGTGAATGGTGGCATCGTCGGACTCGTCAATAGCTTGGCGAGCGAACTCGCTCCGGTGCGCATCAACGCCATTCACCCCGGGATCATCGGCGACAGCCCATTCTGGGAGAACAAGGACAACAGCCACATCATCGCGCGCACGCCGCTCGGCCGACTCGTCACCATGAACGAGATCGTGGACTCCGTGGAGTTTCTCCTCAACAACACCGGAGTGAACGGCGTCAACCTCGCCATGGATGGCGGTTGGCTCCTCAAGTAGCCAGGAAAAATCGAACCAGACTAATCGTGAACGGACGACAACATGTATTACGCAACCAAGATTGACGACACCACGGCCAAGGTCCCCTCGGCGCTGGAGGGGCACTCATCCGGCTATCGCCGCCAGGTTCTGATCAACCGCGCTACTGGATCGCCTCACATGTCACTGTCGGTCGGACACTTGGACGCCGACGGCTACCTCGATCCGGCCCTTCACTCCTTCGAATTCAGCATGTACGTCTTTTCTGGAAGTCTCGCCGTCACGACACTCGGCCAGACCACGTTGTTAGACGCCGATCACGCCATTGCCGTCCCGGTCGGCACCGTCTACTCACTGCGCGCGCTCAATGGTCCGGTCAAGTGGTTGCAAATGGCCTCACCAGCCGAGATCGACGACGGTCGGCGCCAGGACACTTTTTTCACTGGCGAGACATTGGTCGAGTCGACGCCGACGTCGCCCGACATGCGTGACCCACGCAACCAGAACGCCGTCCGCTTCGATTCGGACTCAATGGATTTGCGCAAGCTGGCGGGCGGTGCGGACGTGAACGCGCCCACCGTGTCGCCCAGCATGGCGACCGCCCTTCTCGCCTACAGCGGGATCAGTGTGAAAATGCTGATCGACCAGCAACGCGGCGCCCAACTTCACACCATGTTCGTCGTCGACTACCAACCCACGGCCATCGCCCATCCACACGATCACCCGTTCGAGGAGGCCTACGTCTTCGTCGAAGGCGAGGTCCACGCGCTGGTTGATGGCACTCTCATGGTGCTGCACCCGGGCGACGTTCTCTGGGCGGGCGTCGGCGCCGACCACGGTTTCGAGAATCGAGGGTCCGGACTCGTTCGCTGGATCGAAGTGCAGGCCCCGCAGCCCCCGGCTCGACACTCCTACCGGTTCAGCAGGGAGTGGGAACACCTCGCCGAGAAGCTAGGGCATTCGCACCAGTAACACCAAAGTAGTCACACGTAGCGCTGCGTCACGGTGCGGTCACTCGGCACCAGGTCGATGGAACCGTATCATCTAGGAGAAGTAAGAGAGGTGGCAATGTCGATTTCCAAAGGTGCAGAAGCCAATGGGCGAAAGGCGACGGCCACCGAGGCGTCCACGAACCGTCCGTCGGAGCCGCCGACCACGGCGCTGCGACCGGTCGGAACCGACGCGGTGGGAACCGGTCTGATCGGCGCGCGTCTACGGACCCGACGAATGGCACGCGGCATCTCCCTTCGTCAGTTCGCCCGGGACTTGGACGTCTCGGCCTCGTTCATCTCACAACTCGAGACCGGCAAGGCCCAGCCCTCAGTGGCCACGCTCTTCGCGATCTGCTCGGCACTCGACATCGCCACCGATGATCTCTTCGAGAACTACGCGACCGACGGTGGCCGTGGCGCCAACGGCTCGTCGGGCGAAGGGACCGACGCGGCGAACAACTCCTGGAGGACGGGCTCGAGTTTCGGTGACTTGCCGACGACGACACCTATTCGTCAGGATCACGTAGGGACGGTGGCGTCATCGCCGGTCGTCCACCCCGGGCAACGCAAGGTCCTGGTCCTGGACTCTGGGGTCACCTGGGAGTCACTGACGGCGATCCGCAGCGAGAAGGCTGACTTCATGTTCGTTCGCTACGACGTTGGTGGGAGCTCGACGATGGAGGGACGACTGATCCGCCACGTCGGCACCGAATACGGGTTCGTCCTCAGCGGAATGCTCGAGATCACGGTGGGATTCGAGACCTACCGTCTCAGCGCCGGCGATTCAATCTCGTTCGACTCCAGTCGTCCTCACCGCCTCGCCAATGTCGGCGACGTCCCGGTCGAGGCGATCTGGTTCAACTTGGAGCAGTTCGGCACCTCCCATTGATGAAATGCAGTGGTCGGTGGGTCATCCGTCGAGTCGTGTCGAGACCCGCCGGATGACCGACGGCTGAACCTCGGTAAGAACTTCAGTACAATCCTCGGTCGACGCACGTCGTGCCCACACTCGCAGATTCAATAAGTGTCTGACAACTTGCGCCACCACTTGAGTTTGTGAAGACGTCACACCATCTTCTTGAGGGTATTCTCCTGTCGTGGACGCACCGGGAGATTTGATTGCTGCGGGCCGTGACGCTGACATTTTCGAGTGCGGCAAGGGAAAAGTCCTTCGTCGATCACGCAATGGTCGCTCCCAGGCACTTGAGGCGAGGACGATGGAATTCGTTCGTTCCCAGGGTTATCCAGTCCCAGAAGTTTTCGACGTGAGCGATGGCGGAATCGACTTAGTTATGGACCGGATCGAAGGGCCGACCATGATTGAGGCGGCCTCCGCTCAACCCTGGAAGCTGAGAGGTTTTGGTCGAGAGTTGGCCGAATTGCACCGAGCACTTCACCTGCTGCCCGCTCCAGAGTGGCTGTCCGATGCACCCTGCGGATCTGGTGAGCACCTGCTCCACATGGACCTTCATCCTTTGAACGTCATACTCTCGAGCAAGGGACCGATCGTCATCGACTGGACGAACGCAGTGCGTGGCGATCCCTTGGTTGACGTCGCGGCAACGTGGGTGCTACTCGCCGCCGGCAATGTCACAGGGAGTCGAGTGCAAGCAGCAATTGTAAAAATGGGGCGCAGCGTCCTTCTCAAGTCCTTTCTCGAGCCGTTTCCAAAAGCGCAACTCGTCTCGGTACTGGGCGACGTCGTGGAGTGGAAGAGCCACGACACGAACATGAGCGCTGCGGAGGTCGAGCGAATGCGCTCGCTCCTCTGAGCCAAGCGTCAGGCCAGGGTCGCGCATTCGGTGTCCGAGGTGGCGCAACAGCTCTAGCGTCAGCCACCAGCGGCTTAACCCGACCGCGGCCTCACCGTGTCCCCAGCCGGGACTTCCGTCCCTTGCGCACGCACCACAGACGACGTAGACAAGAAGGTAATGGGGTCGTGGATCGGAGGCATCATGTTCGCAAAAGTCGGTGATCGAATCGTGGTTCGGGGGCATCGGATCGGACAAGCTGATCGTCGTTGCGTCGTACTTAAGCTTGAACATGAAGATGGCCAACCGCCCTACGTCGTCCAATGGGACGACAGCGAGCGAGAAGACCTCTACTTCCCTGGATCTGACGCCACCGTCATCAGCAGCGACAGTAAGTAATCGAGACTTGGTTCTCGAGTTTGGTCTGGTCAGCGGCCGAGGCCCGGCGCGACTGCGACGCCAGCTTGTATCGGCGGCTCGAACAAGGTATGACTTGATGCGTAGCGGAGGCGGGGCGGAATTATGGGAAGGTCGTCCCTCTCGAATAGCGCGACGGTGCGTGCGGGTGGCCCGTATCCAGGACTGTGAAGAATACGAGAGGAGGAGTCATGGACAAAGTAGAACGAGAACTGGAACTGGAAGATGCGATGTTCGAGGAGATCTGGGAGGGAGAAGAGGGCGCGACCTCCTTGGATACGGAGTTGATCGACAACGACGAGTTCGTCCAGAGGTTGGTCGACGCCGAAGACCTGGCGACGGGGTTCAACGCCACGATTCCGACGAGGGAGATCGACGTGGATGAGGACATCCAGGGAGACGAGGTGCCAGAGGTTGGCGGCGAGAAGTTACTGACCGAATTCGGGGAAGTCGGCGACGCCAACGCTGTCGTGCACGGCGACGAGATCGAACTCGATCTAACGGACGCCTTGGCGACCGGCAGGACTGTCACCAGGGCACCCGAGGGCGACTAGGCGTGCAGACCTCCCAACCGACCATCGCTCCCGCGAACGCTGCGACCGTAAGGGAATCCGTATAGTCGGTGACTATCGGACGAAGAATGGCTCCTGCGGTTCCGTTGATGTGCAACGGGGCCCGGTCCTCGAAGAGCTTGTCAGTGCTGCCTACTGTAGCGATTGGCTCATCGGACTGGTCCATTGGAAGTGTGGCGCGCCAATCCGTCGTGCATCCCTGCATTGACAAAGAACCATGTGCCGACGGCCACTCCAACGACAACCTCAAACGCCCACACGAATCCGCTACGACCCACATTGCGACCTGCCACTGTCACCGCAAGGGGCTCGAGGCACAGTGCACCAGTCACGAAGACCGCCGCGAGCCACGACCGACGAGCGTGCCACCGGTACCCGAACCACCCGAACAACGGTCCGCCGACGAGACCGCCAATCTCGTTCAGTTGGTTAGTGCCCAATAACGCCCGCAGCTCCATAAGGGAGAAATGCACACCTTCCATCGGGCTCAAGGTCATGGCGAAGTAGCCAGCCAGGGCGGACAGTGTGACGACTAGGCCGGCCACCGCCGCTCGGCGCGGT
>JADGOK010000085.1 GCA_017882985.1 Acidimicrobiales bacterium | reverse complement strand
CTTTTGCCATGGTGCTCCCTAACTGCCCCCCGACGCGGGGAATCTGGTACTACTAGTTATACGGAGGTCGGCAACCTAGGCGAAAAGCCCGAAACTTTCCGCATTTCCCGAGGTTTCCAGGCGCGTCGTCAGTCTCCGGGCCACCTCGAGCCACTCGTGGTCGCCTCCGGGCAGCTCGCGGACGACTTCGGCCGTCCGACGAATCTCCTTGACCAGCGTATTGGCCAATTCGTCAAGTACGTCACAGAGTTCCCCGTCGTCGGCGAGCGCCGCCCGGGCGTCGCGGGTCGAGACCAGCAGACGCGGGCCCACGACCACGACGAGCGCGAAGAGCACCATTGCGCCGGAATCATCGTTGACGACGGCCTCGCGCAGCACCGATTCGATGATTCCCAGAGGATCGACGACGCGCTCGCCCGCGTGGGTTCGAAGAACGAGCGCCATTTCGCCAAAGGCGCGCGACAGCTCGTGGGCTCGCACCACGAAATCGTTGTTGGAGAGCGTCGGGGCCACTTCCCCGAGAACCTCATAGATCGCGGCACAACACGCCTGCAGGTGCGAGATGACGTCCCTGGACGTCATCAGACCGACTCGGGGCGAAACGCGTTCGTGATCGGCATTCTGCGATCGCGCCCGAACGCCTTCTTCGATATCCGCACTCCGGGCGGCATCTGTCGGCGCTTGTACTCGCTGCTGTCGACCAAGCGCGTGATGCGCAGCACCAGCGCGGGATCGTGTCCGCGCGCGATCAGCTCTTCGGCCGTGGCGTCACCTTCGACGTACATCTCGAGCAGCGGATCGAGTTCATCGTAGGGCGGCAGTGACTGGTCGTCGCGCTGATCGGGACGCAACTCGGCCGAGGGCGCCTTGGTGAGCACGGCCAACGGAATCGGCTCGGGATCACCGTCGGCGGCGGCGAGTTCATTGCGGTAGCGACAGAGTTCGTAGACGAGGGTCTTGGGCACGTCCTTAATGACCGCGAATCCCCCGGCCGAGTCCCCGTACAGCGTCGAGTAGCCCGTAGCCATCTCGGACTTGTTGCCCGTCGTGAGCACGATGGCACCGGTCGCGTTGGAGATCCCCATCAACAAGACCCCGCGAATTCGCGACTGCAAATTCTCGTCGGTCAGTCCCGTGGGGCCACCCTCGAGCACCTCGGAGAGGATTTCGCCAAAGGCGTGGTGCGCGGGCTCGATCTCGAGGGTCGTGATATCGATGTCGAGGCGTCGAGCGAGTTCCTGGGCGTCGGAGACCGAGTGGCCCGACGAGTAACGACTCGGCATCGCGAAGCCCCGCACCGCACGCGCGCCCACCGCGTCGACGGCGATCGTCGCGACGAGCGACGAGTCGACGCCGCCCGACAATCCGAGGATCGCGGTGCGAAAACCGTTCTTGCGCAGGTAGTCACGCGTACCCATCACGAGCGCCTCGTAGATCTCTTCGATCTCGCTCGGCGCTTCGGCGACGTGATTGACGTGCAGCGCGATCGTCGCGTCCTCGTTGCGCGCGTACAGCGAATCGATCACGAGTCCAACGGACGACGGGCGCGCGTCGATCTCGGCAATCAACAGTTCTTCGCGAAACGCGCTCGCGCGCGCAATGACGTCGCCTTTTGCGTCCACTACGGTGCTTTGGCCGTCAAAGACCAGTTCGTCCTGTCCACCAACCAGATTCACGTAGGCAATCGGACAATTGGTCTCGAGGGCGCGCTCTCGCAGCATCGCTTCTCGCTCTTCGCGCCGTCCGCGCGCGAACGGTGAGGCGTTGGCGACGACGAGCATCGTGGCGCCCTGGGCCGCGAGCACGGCCGCCGGCCCGTTCTGGGTCCAGACGTCTTCGCAGATCATCAGACCCACCGCCACGCCTTGCACGTTGATGATGGTGTGGGGACCGAGACCTCGGTGGAAGTAGCGCAGCTCGTCAAAGACGTCGTAGTTCGGTAACAATCGCTTGGTCGCCGTCGCCACGACCCCCTCGTCGGTGACCGCGACGAGGGCGTTGGCGATATGGCTCAGGCTCGGCTCGTCGAAGAGCACGTTCGTAACGTCGCGTCCGTCGCCCGACGGTGCCAGACGGATACCGGGCGCCTCACTCACGACCGTGCCGACGAGAATTGGCGGCAGGTCGAGGAACCGCGAAAGGTCGTCGAGTGCCACGTCGGCCGACGCGATGAAACCCTCTTTTAAGAGCAGGTCCTCGGGCGGGTACCCCGTGAGCGACAGTTCCGGGGTGAGGACCAGGTCGGCGCCCATGGCCCCGGCCTGGGTGCGAAATCGAGCCAAAGTCTCGACGTTCTGGGCGAGGCCCCCGACGACCGCGTTCATCTGAGCCAAAGCGAGTCGGATCACGGGCACGCCATGAGCCTAATGGCGCGCCGCCTCTCGACTTCGAGCGCAACGTTTCACACGCGGTTAACAGAACGGGGGGGCAAGGGGGTCGCCGAGCCACCAGACTGGTAGACGGTCGTGTGGAACACGCGATGACATTTCGAAGGAGCAACCGTGTCGTATCAGGCTGAGTACATCTGGATTGACGGAACCGAGCCAACGCCAAAGCTGCGTAGCAAGACCCGCGTCATCGCCGACGGCAAGAAGCCCATCATCTGGGGCTTCGACGGATCCAGTACCAATCAGGCCACGGGTCACTTTTCGGACTGCGTGTTGAACCCCGTATTCACCTGCGCCGACCCGCTGCGTGGACCAAAGGACATCCTCGTCATGTGCGAAGTACTGAACCCCGACATGACGCCGCACCCCACGAACACGCGCGCCGCGGCGCTCGCCGCGGCGAAGAAGTACGCCCGATTCGAGCCAAAGTTCGGCATCGAACAGGAGTACACGTTCTACCAGGATGGTCGCCCATACGGATGGCCCGAGGAAGGGTACCCGGCTCCCCAAGGACCGTATTACTGCGGTGTTGGCGGGGATAAGATGCCCGGCCGCGAGATTGTCGAAGAGCACACGCTCGCCTGCATCCGAGCGGGCATCGGCATTGAAGGCACGAACGCCGAAGTGATGATGGGACAGTGGGAGTTCCAGGTGGGCGTCCTCGGCACCGTCGAGGTCGGCGACCAACTGTGGACCGCGCGGTGGCTGTTAGAGCGCATCGCCGAAGAGTTCGACGTCGACGTCAACTTGGACGCGAAGCCCATCAAGGGCGACTGGAACGGCGCGGGAGCGCACACCAACTTCTCGACGAAGCAGATGCGCGCCAGCGGCGGATGGGACGCGATCATCGCCGGCTGCGAAGCCCTCGGTACTCGCGTCGAAGAGCACATCAAGTGTTACGGCGTGGGCATCGAGGAGCGCCTCACCGGAGAGCACGAGACCGCGCCGTGGTCTAAGTTCTCCTACGGCGTCTCGGACCGCGGCTCATCGGTGCGCATTCCCGGTGGCGTCGCGCGCGACAAGCGCGGCTACCTCGAGGACCGTCGTCCGAACGCCAACATGGACCCCTATCTCGTCGCGGCGATCATCACCGAGACCATTTGCGGTGCGGCGAGTAGCAAGTCCGGTGGCACCAAGAAGGCGGCGAAGAAGGTACCCGCCAAGAAGTCGGTAACGAAGGCGCCCGCGAAGAAGACGCCGGCCAAGAAGACGGTGAAGAAAGCACCCGCCAAGAAGGCGGCCCGTCGCTAGGACCTGAACCACAAGACCCGCCGCCTCGAGCGGCGGGTTTTGTGGTTTTTGGGGCCCAACGTCGACAACTGGGGAAGGTGAGAGAATGGGCCGTATGCAAGATCAGGCTCAGTACGTACTTCGAACGGTGGAAGAGCGCGGCGTTCGTTTCGTCCAACTCTGGTTCACCGACGTCCTCGGTCGCCACAAGGCCTTCCACGTCACGCCCGCGGAACTCGAGGACGCGCTCGATCAGGGCATGACCTTCGACGGCAGCGCCATCGACGGCTTTTCGAGGACCAAGGAGTCCGACGTCCTGGCCCGGCCCGACCTCACCACCTTCCAGTTGCTCCCCTGGTACGAAGAGGGCGCCGGCGTCGCACGGGTGTTCTGTGACATCTACAACATCGACGGCACCGCCTTCGAGGGCTGCCCCCGCCAACAGTTGCGCCGGGTCCTCGCCGGGGCGCGCGAACAGGGGTACACCTTCTTCGTCGCCCCTGAGATCGAGTACTTCTACTTCGAAGACCTCGACACCACGCGCGTGCCCCGGCCGATCGACCGCGGGAGCTATTTCGACCTCCTGCCCGACGACACCGCGAGCCAGTTGCGCCGTCGAACCGTCTTGACCCTCGAAGAGATGGGCATCGGGGTCGAACACGCTCAACACGAGGACGCCCCCGGTCAGCACGAGATCGACCTTCGCTACACCGACGCACTCACCATGGCCGACACGGTCATGTCCGTTCGCCACGTCGTCAAGGAACTCGCCCGCCAGTCCGGGGTGGCGGCCAGCTTCATGCCCAAGCCCCTCGCCCACGTACAGGGATCTGGCATGCACACGCACCTGTCGCTCTGGCGCGACGAGGCGAACGCCTTCATCGGTGACGGCCCTTACGGCCTGAGCGAGGTCGCGACCAAATTCATCGCCGGTCTCGTGCACCACGCACCCGAGATCACTGCAATCACCAATCAGTGGGTGAACTCCTACAAACGACTCGTACCCGGAGCCGAGGCGCCAGTTGACGCTGAATGGGCCCGCTACGACGCCGCCGCGCTCGTGCGCGTGCCGTCGGTCAAACCCGGACGCATCGACTCGACGCGCGTCGAGTACCGTTCGCCCGACCCCGCCGCCAACCCGTACCTCGCCTTCGCGGTCATCCTCGCGGCGGGACTTCGGGGCGTGACGGGCAACTACGAACTGCCGCCCGAAGGGACCCGCACCGCGCCGTTACCCCAGTCACTCGCCCAGGCGGTCGACCTCATGGAGAACTCCGAGTTGATGCACGAGACGCTCGGGGAACACCAGGTCGAGTGGTTCCTGCGCAACAAGCGCGCCGAGTGGGACGCGTACCGCGGCCAAGTCACGGCATTCGAGCTCGAGCGCTATCTCCCACTGCTGTGAGCATCGACGTCGTCCTCTGTGTGCCGTCCTGCGAGGGGCCAGTGCGCAAGGCGTTCGAGGTGACCGGCGTCACCCCCGCCATCGCGGCAACGGGCCGGATGAATGAGATCACCGCCCTCGAACCCGCCGACGGCTTCGCCGGTGCGGTCATCAACGCGGCCGTCTTCCCCTTTACCGAGGCGATGAACCTCTGTCGACAGTTACGCAGTCGAGAACGTGGCGTCGGACCGATCATCTTGTTGCTCGACCACTACCAGTTGGACGACCTCACCTTTCGAGAGGACCTCTTCGACGACTTCGTCGTGGGACCCTTTGACGTCTCGGAACTCGCCACGCGGTTACGCCACCGCCTGCGCCGAGCCGGCAACGAGAGCGTCGCCCCGCGCGTCGAGCACGGCGGACTCTCGATGAACCTCGAGACCTACCAGGCGTCGATTGCCGGACGGGTGATGGACCTCACCTACATGGAGTACGAACTGCTTCGCTTTCTCGCGAC
>JADGOK010000084.1 GCA_017882985.1 Acidimicrobiales bacterium | reverse complement strand
GTTCGACTTCGCGGCCATCAATTCGATCCCCCTGGGCGCGGGGCCCGACGGTGAGATGGTCTCGGTCCGCTCGGGTCGCTACGGCCCCTACCTGGTGCACGGCGAGGACCGCGCCTCGATCCCCGAGGCGACCGAACCCGATTCACTCAGCGTCGAACACGCGTTGGAACTGCTGGCGGCGCCGAGCAACGATCGCGAACTCGGACCCGACCGCGAGAGTGGTCAACCGATCTATCTGAAGGCCGGACGCTACGGCCCCTACGTCCAGGTCGGCGAAATGCTGAGCCCCAAGGACAAGCCCAGGACCGCGTCGCTGTTCTCGACCATGGCGCCCGAGACCGTCACGCTCGACGACGCGCTGCAACTACTCTCGCTGCCCCGTACCGTCGGCGACCATCCCGAGGGCGGCGAGCCGATCCTCGCCCAGAACGGGCGCTACGGCCCGTACCTCACGTGGGGCAAGGAGACGCGATCGCTCGAGAGCGAGGACCAGATCTTCACGATCGACCTGGCCGGAGCGCTGACTCTCTTGGCCCAGCCCAAGCAACGCGGCCGCCGCGCCGCCGCGGGGCCACTGAAAGAACTCGGTGAGGACCCCGTCACCAAGAAGGAAGTGGTCGTGCGCAGCGGGCGCTTCGGGCTGTACGTCACCGACGGCGAGACCAACGCGACGTTACGACTCGGCGACACGCCCGAGACGATCTCGTTGGACCGCGCGTGCGAACTTCTCGCGGAGCGACGAAACGCCGAGCCGTCGACGCGTGTGCGAAAGGCCGCGAAGAAGGCCGTGAAGAAGGTTCCCGCGAAGAAGGCGTCGACGA
Organism: Acidimicrobiales bacterium; assembly: GCA_017882985.1. GTDB lineage: Bacteria > Actinomycetota > Acidimicrobiia > Acidimicrobiales > RAAP-2 > RAAP-2. The sequence goes on along the minus strand of JADGOK010000084.1, from coordinate 4,702 downwards.
AGAAGGTTGGCGCGAAGAAGTCCACTGGCGCCACCAAGCGCGCCGCGGTGGCGAAGGGCTCGAAGGTGAACGCTGCACTCGCGGCTAAGGCGCAACACACGGACGACGAGTAATGAGTCGAGGGCTCTTCCTCGTCTTTGAAGGTATCGACGCGAGCGGCAAGAGCACGCAGGCGCGCCGCGTGGCCGCGCAGCGCGGCGCGCTCTTCGCCTTCGAGCCGGGCGACACTCCCATGGGAGCCGAACTGCGCCGTTGGGTGCTCGACGCGGCGACGCGCATGACGCCCACGACCGAGTCGCTGCTCATGTTGGCGGACCGTTCGCATCACACCACGACGGTCATCGAGCCGGCGCTCGCCGGTGGACGCAGCGTCGTGAGTGACCGGTACTACGCCTCCACGCTCGCCTACCAGGGCTACGGACGAGGCGTCGACCTCGCCGAACTGCGCGCGGCAACGGCGATGGCGATCGGCTCGTGCGTGCCGGACCTCACCCTTCTCATCGACGTCCCGCTCGAGGTCGCCGACGAGCGACGCGTGCGAAACCACGAGGATCGTTTCGAATCGGCGGACCTAGCGTTCCACGAACGGGTTCGCCAGGGTTACCTCGAACTCGCTGTTCAAGGGCCGGATCGCTGGGTCGTCATCGACGGCACCCCGTCGGAGGATGACGTCGCCGCGCGCGTCGACGCCGTCCTCGCCACGCTCGCCTGGCCCGATGAGTGACGTCTTCGACCGTCTCGTCGGACAGGACCGGGCGATCGCCGCGATGCGTCAGTACGTGGCCAATCCGGTGCACGCGTATCTCTTCACCGGTCCCGTCGGGTCGAGTCTGCACGACGCGCTGAACGCGTTCGCGGCGGGGCTGCAATGTGCCGAGAACGGCTGCGGAACGTGCGAGACCTGTCGTTTGGTCTTGAGCGGCAATGACCCCGACGTCACCTTCATCGAACGCTCGGGCGTGTCGTGGCGCATCGACGAATTGCGCACGGCCGAGCGGGTCGCTCGACGCCGTCCGATCGGTGCCGCCCGCCAGATCGTAGTCCTCGAGAACGTCGAACTGACGACCACCGGCGCTTCGCCCAGCGCGCCCGCGCTCCTCAAGTCGCTGGAGGAACCGCCGTCACGCACGATCTTTCTCCTGAGTGCCGAGGACGTACCCGGGGGTCTTGACACCATTGTCTCTCGGTGTGTTGAAGTGAGACTGAAGGGACTCAGCGCGACCGACCTCGAGGAGATTCTGGTGGGTGAAGGGGTCCCGCTCGCCGACGCGCGCGTGGTGGCGAGCGCGGCAAACGGTAATCTGCGACGAGCCCGGGTCTTGGCGCGTGACGCCGCCCTCGGCGAACGAATCGCGCAGTGGCGCGACATCCCCGAGCAGTTGAAGGGCACGCCGGCCTCGTCGGTCGCGGTCGCCAGCGCGATCTCGTCGTCGCTCGATCAGGCGGTTGCGCCCTTGGTACAGATGCAGGAGGAGGAACTCGCCCGTCTGGTCCTGGACGCGCGCGAGTTCGGTCAACGATCCGTCGCCAATCGACGCGACATCGAGGCCCAGTTCAAGCGTGAACAGCGACGGTTCCGTATCGACGAGCTTCGCTTCGGATTGAGCGCCTTGACGTCGGTCTACCGCGAACGGATGACCGCGAACCTCGGCGACGACAAGGGGGGCGAGGCGAGAAGCGGGTACCGGGTGGGCGCGTCACTGCGTGCACTCGACGCGGTCGCCGAGACCAGTCGTCGACTCTCACTCAACGTCGACGAGACGTTGCTGCTGAACGACCTCATGCTGTCGCTGATGGAGTTCTAGGGTCCCTTTCGATTGGGCGATTAGCCTCAATCGGGTAGTGTTTCTCCTTGCGCCTGGGTAGCTCAGTCGGTAGAGCAACGCATTCGTAATGCGTAGGTCAGGAGTTCGAATCTCCTCCCAGGCTCCACGGTGTCGTCGCCTGCGCCGAGGTGACGGCGCGCACCACCCGGGTGAAGTCGTCGGAACGCTCCTCCCAGTTACGGTACCGGTCAAAACTGGGCGCCGCGGGCGAGAGTAGTACGACACCGCCGTCTTTTAGAAGGTCGCGCGCTTGGCCAACGGCGTCGTCCATTGAGTCGACGTGGCTCTGGGAGAGCGTGGGCGCACGTTCGCGCACCGACGCACCGAGGCGTGTGCCGGCGTCACCCATCGTGATCACGTGGGTCTGCGGTGTACGGTTCGCGAGTTCCTGGGCGAGCGACGAGTAGTCAACACCCCGGTCAAAGCCGCCGGCGAGCAGCACCACCGGCACGTGGCGAAAGACGTCGAGTGCGGCGATCGTCGGTAGTGGCGCGGTGGCGAGGCCGTCGTCGACGTAGCGCACGACGTTACCGTCGCGCGTCTCACTCGCCACCAGCGTGAGTCGGCCCTTGAGCGGCACGAACGAACTAGCCGTGTCCTCGACGATCGCTCGAATCTCCTCGACGTCGCGATCCACGAGAATCGCCGAGACCGCCAGCGCCAGGGCGACGTTGCTCTCACTGTGGGCGCCGAGTAGTCCAAGTCGTGAGGCGAGACCATGTGACGCGGGGTCAACGAACGACACCTCGCCACCGAGTTGGACGAGCACGTCGTGGAACGTCGAACTGTCGGGCACCAGCGTGCGGTGGTTCCCGGCGGCTCTCGTGAGCGAGAGTTTGTCGTCAACGTACTGATCGAGCGAGCCGTGCCAGTCGAGATGGTCGGCGCCGAGCGACGTCACGACGACCAGCGCCGGGGCGACCTCGATGTCGAGGCACTGGAAACTCGACACTTCGAGCACCAACCAGCCCGACGACGTGTCGATCGAGGGATCGTAGGGTGGTCGCCCGATGTTGCCCAAGCTTTGTGCGTCTTCGCCAAGACAGCGCAAGAAGAAAGTGACGAGCGCGGTCGTCGTGGACTTGCCCTTCGTCCCGGTGATCGCGACGACGCGACCTCGATCGACGTCGTGGAGCCAGAGGTTGAGCGCGGACGTGACGATGACCCCGTGCGACTCAAGGTCGACAACGTCGGCCCGTCGACGAGCGATACCGGGACTCTTCAGCACCGCGTCACACTCCAACAGGACTTCGTGTCCGCCCCTATCGCTCACCAGGACGTCGGGACCACGATCGTCGGCGTCGTCGACGAGTACGAGCGAACCGGCGACGCCGGCGAGTCGAGCCGCGCTGGCGCGGCCTTCGACGCCCACGCCGAAGATCCCCACGCGCTTGCCCGCGAGGTCAGCGAAGCCAGTGGGCCGGAACACGCGAGGGTCCTAAGGGGGAGAGCAGATCGTCGAAGTCTCGTTCGGGCTGGACGAGGAGCGCCAGTTCGCGAAGGGCGGTGACGTCGGCCCATTCGTCGAGGGCGCTCACTTTCATCAGTGCGACGGCGCTCTCGTCGGGGTCGCCCACACACTCGAAGGGCTTGTGGTCGAGTCCGACGCCCACCAAGGCGCGAAGCGAACCTTCGAGGTCCGGTCGACTCAAGGGTTCGCCGTCGAAGATCGCTCGCAACGCGGCGCGCGACAAGAAGGGCGCGAGGATCAGGTCGATGAAGAGGCACTTGTCACACTCGCCGCACCACGACGTGGCCCGTTCGGCGCTTCGCTGAGTGAACGCGCGATTGCAACTTCGAAAGACGTGGTGAAACGACGATTGCTGGGCGAACCGTTGGGCAACCCACAGCTCGCTTCGGTCGCGTAGGTAGCTCGCGACCACCAGGTCCGGTCCGACCACCTCGTCGAGCGCGTCGCCGATCAGTTCTTCGGCGATCCAGGACTTGCTCCACTGGTGATTGACGTCGCGCTCGAGCCAGCGAAGGTTCGGCGACGAGGCTGAGTGTTCGTTGCTCATCGCGACACCACCTCGGCCCGAGGCGACCGCGGCGACCGCCGCGAGGAGCGCGATCATCGCCGTGACCGGGACGTGCCCGCGAAAGAACGAATCGTCGCCATCGAGTACTTGATCATCGAGGGAGCGCGTGGCGCGAACGATCGGCAGTCCGGTGACGGCGGCGGTATCTTCGAGCGGTGCGAATCGAACGTTCGGCGGGCTCACGATGAACAGCGCCTGGTCGACGTGGCCGAGCAACTGTGTGGCCGTCACGACGGAGTCGATACCCCCGCCAAAAGGAGTCAGCACGCGATGTGCGGCGAGGGCGGGAGCGTAGGTCACGACGTCGACGCCGCCTTCGACGATCACGTCGTCGAGCGGCAGATCGTTGCGGAACGAGAATTCAGCCAGTCCGTCGCGCAGGGCCGCGTCGAAGAGCGCCCGACCCTTCGCGCCCACCGGCGTCGCGGCGAGGTCAATCCGACGCGCCGCGCCCGTCTTGTAATAGGAGAGCCCGGCAACCAAGTACCAGAGCTCGGCGACGGCTCGCACGGCCGGCGTGCGGAGCGTACCAACGCCCTCAATCGTGACCGACTCTTTGAACCGTCGTCCGTCGAGGTCGAAGTGACCGGTCAGGGTGTCGTCGTCGACCTCAAGTCCGGTGTAGCGAAAGAGCAGTGCGCGCGAGGTCACGCGTGGTCTCGTCTCATGACGGTCTCATGCTACGACGCCCGTTTCGCGACGAGGGCGAAGCGCCCGCACGGGCGTGTCGCGCGGTCACTGTAGAACTGTTCACCGCCGTCGGTCAACTGCGTGCTGGCGCTCACGTGTTCGTCCTCGAGACCGAGGTCGTGCAACTGGACCGAACTGACACGTCGC
>JADGOK010000083.1 GCA_017882985.1 Acidimicrobiales bacterium | reverse complement strand
AGTCCGGCGTTGGGCAGGCAGGAAATCGGTAGGTCGCAGTACTCACTCAACTGACGAAGCGGCTCATACATCTCGACGGGACCGGTCGCGCAGTTGAGACCGATCACGTCGATACCCAAGGGACGCAGTGCGGTGATCGCCGCGCCGATCTCGGTGCCGGGCAGCATCCGTCCCGTGAGTTCGATAGTCACCTGGGCCTGGATCGGCACGACGCGTCCGTGTCGGACCATCGCGCGGTGACAGGCCGCGATCGCGGCCTTACCCGAGAGGAGGTCGAACATGGTCTCGACGATCAAGAGGTCGACGCCGCCCTCGAGCAGCGCGTAGGCCAGTACCTCGTAACTCGCCGAGAGCTCGTCGTAGGAGATCTGTCCGAGGGTCGGGAACTTCGTACCGGGGCCCATGGAACCCGCGACGAACCTCGGCGACCCGGGACTCGCGTAGCTGTCGGCGACGCGACGCGCGATCGTCGCCGAGGCGAGCGCCAATTCGTGGGTCCGTTCGGCGATGCCGTACTCGGCGAGCACCACCGAGAACGTGCCGAAGGAGTTGGTCTCGATGACGTCGACGCCGACGTCGAGGAACGACTGGTGCAGTTTCTCGATGGCCAGGGGACGGGTCACGCTCAGGATCTCGTTGCAGCCTTCCAGGGCTGCTCCGCCGAAGTCGTCGGCGCTCAAGTTCTGGAGTTGCAGGTTGGTGCCCGTGGCTCCGTCGTAGATGAGGACCCGCTGGGCGAGCGCCGCGAGATACGGGTCACTCGCGCCGGGGCGGGCAAACGGCGGGCGTGCGAGAGACTCCATTGGATAGTCAGGCTACCCGTGCTGTCGTCACTCACTACGCTGACAGCGTGAAGATCTACACGCGCAACGGCGACGACGGCACGACGGGGCTGTACTTCGGTGGGCGCGTCGAAAAGAACTCCCAGCCCATCGAGGTGAACGGCGCCGTTGACGAAGCGCAGGCGATGTTGGGTTGGGCGCGTTCGCTGAGCGAACCGTCGAGTCGACTGAATGAGCTGCTCATCACGCTGGAACGCGATCTCTGGGTCTTGATGGCCGAGGTCGCGACGTTGCCGACCAACCGTCACAAGCTCGCCGCGGGAAAGTCCCTCGTCTCTGAGGAGATGGTCACGAGACTCGAGAGTGAGATCGACGCGCTGTCGGCCGAGACGCCGATGCCAGCTGAATTCGTCGTACCGGGTGAGAACCAGCAGGCGGCTGCGCTGGACGTGGCTCGAACCGTCGTGCGCCGTGCGGAACGCCTCGCCGTGGCCTACGACATCGAGCACTCCTTCGTCGTCGCGTATCTCAATCGTCTGAGCGATCTCGTGTGGACGATGGCCCGATGGGCTGAGGGTTCGCACCACCGCACCAGCCGTCACTAGTCAGAGAGGACATCATGTCGCGCATCGCCCGTGTCTCGACGCCCGTGGAGGGGGCGACCCAACCCACAGTCTGCGTGCCAGTGATCTTCGACGCGGGCGAGGCCTTCATCGCCGAGACCGTGCCCAAGACCCTCGCCGGTCACACGCTGCCGCGCTCGTTCTCCAAGGCGTGGTGTGCCCAGCAGGGTCTTCGTGAAGAGCCGGGCAGCGCGACGGTCTTGCGATCCTTCGCCGGACTCAACGTCGCTCTCATCACGGTCGGATCGACGCTCAACGACCTCGACCACTACCGACTGGCCGGCGCCGCCGCGGTGCGCTGCGCGGGCGACGGGAACGTGGCGTTCTTTCTTCCCACCGACGGACTCGACGTACCCGGCGAAGTCACCCAGGCTCTCGTCGAGGGCGCGCTGCTCGCGTCGTACAACTACAAGAACCAGAGCGCCGACGCACTGTTCTTCGTGGTGCCACTCGGATCACCGCTACCGACGGTCGAGACCCACAACGAGGTGAGCGACGGTGTACAGCGCGGCTCCATCGTGGCCGATGGCGTCAACTGGGCCAAGCACCTCATCAACTCGCCCGCCGCGTCGATGCCGCCACGCGAACTCGCCAAAGAGGCCCTCGATCGACTCGACAGCGACACGTTCGTCGACGTGGAGGCGTGGAACGAGTCGCGGATCAAAGAGGAGCGTCTCGGCGGCCTGCTCGGCGTTGGTCAGGGCTCGGCGCAACCCACGCGCCTCGTGTACGCGACCTACGACCCCAAGCCCGGCGCGGACCTGCCCCACATCGCCCTCGTGGGAAAGGGCGTCACGTTCGACTCGGGCGGACTTTCACTGAAGCCCGGCGAAGCGATGATGAAGATGAAGACCGACATGACGGGCGCGGCGATCGTGCTGGCGGCCCTGTCGATCGCGAGCCGTTTGGCCCTGGACGTGCGGGTCACCGCCATCGCGCCGATGACCGAGAACCTGCCCGGTGAGAAGGCCATCAAGCCGGGCGACGTGTTGACCATCCGCAACGGCATGACCATCGAGGTCCTCAACACTGACGCCGAGGGGCGTCTCATCCTCGCCGACGGTCTGAGCCTCGCGGTCGACGCCAATCCCGACGCCATCGTCGACGTGGCGACGCTGACGGGGGCCCAGGGCGTCGCACTCGGCGACGAGATCGGCGCACTCTTCGCCTCGACCGACGAGCTGGCGAACTACTTCGCCGCCGCCAGCGCCGAGAGTGGCGAACCGATGTGGCGCATGCCGCTGTTCGCCAGCTACGAGGCCCACATTGAGTCCGACGTCGCGGACATGAAGAACATCGGCAAGCCGGGCAAGGCCGGCGCGATCTCGGCCGCGCTGTTGCTCCAGCGCTTCACCGACGGCCGTCCCTGGGTGCACCTCGACATCGCGGGACCGGGACGTTCCGAAGGCGCGCACGGCTACGTGTCCAAGGGCGCGACGGCCTTCGGCGCCCGCACCATTGTCGCCTTTCTGGCGGCGGTCGCCGCCGACGCCCAGAGTTAGCCCTCGACGCGACGTACCCGACTCGCACGCGCCACCACGTCGCGCGCGAGCGACGACGACGCCACGTCCTGGCCGTCGCCACGACCGATCAACACCGTGGCGAAGAGTTCTTCGTCACGAACGCCCGCCCAGTCGCGGACGGCCGCGTCACGACGAAAGTTTCCCCATAGTGCGGCCTGCCATCCGCTCTCTTCGAGCAGGAGCAACAACGCCATGGTCGCCATCGCGGCGTCGGTGTACCAGTAGGGGACGGGCCACGCGTCTCGCCGCGCGAGCTCCGACGACGCTTTATCGGGCTCGGCGTATCGCGTCAAGTAGTCACGCACGCGACAGGTGACGAGCACCGCCCCGCCGGCGCGCGCCAGACCCGGCGCACGCCGCGCGCTTTGTCGCCACTCTTCGTCGGTGGCGACCTGGAAGTAGTCGGCCACCAACTCGGGACCGATCGTGTGCATCCGCACACCGGCACTGTTGCCCGCCGTCGGAGCCCACAGCGCGTGGGCGCAGAGCTCGTCGAGCCACTCCTGGTCCACGGGCGTACCATCGAAGGAACGGATCATTCGACGGTGGGCCAAGAGTTCGCGTAGTGCCACGCGACGGGTTTAGCAGGTCGATTGGCGCTGAATGTTGACCCGGCAGGTAAGATTTAGCCAACTTGAAGGAGCTACGTTGCCATCACCTCGAGAACTACTGAACGCCGCCAAGGCCGAGATCCGCGAGATTGACCCGCACGAGGTCGCCGAGCGACTCGATCACTACTACCTGCTCGACGTGCGTGAGCCCGACGAGTTCGAACAGGGCGCCGTGCCCGGAGCCATCCACGTGCCGCGCGGGAACCTGGAGTTCTCCGTCGAGGGCCGACTGCCCGACAAGTCCGTACCGGTTGCCGTCTACTGCGCGGGTGGCGTACGGTCGGCTTTTGCCGCCAAGACCCTGCAGGAGCTCGGCTACACCGACGTCGTGTCGGTGATCGGCGGTTTTAACAAGTGGAAGGACGAGGGCCTCGTCTGGACGACGCCGCACACCATGACCTCCGACCAACGGATCCGCTACCACCGTCACCTCTTGCTTCCCGAAGTCGGCGAGGCCGGACAAATGAAGTTGCTCGACGCCAAGGTCCTCCTGCTCGGTGCGGGAGGACTCGGATCTCCCGCGGCGCTGTACCTCGCCGCCGCCGGCGTCGGCACCATCGGCATCATCGACATGGACGTGGTGGACGCGTCCAACCTCCAGCGCCAGATCCTGCACAATCTCGATCGCGTGGGCATGCGCAAGGTCGACAGCGCGCGCATGACGCTCGAGGCGATCAATCCCGACCTCAAGGTGAAGACCTACGACACGCGACTCGGGGCGGACAACATCCTCGACATCATCGACGGTTACGACGTCATCGTCGACGGCACCGACAACTTCCCGACGCGCTACCTGGTCAACGACGCGGCACTGCTCAAGCGCATTCCCGTCGTGCACGGGTCCATCTTTCGCTTCGAAGGACAGATCACCGTCTTCAACCCCTACGTCGGGCCGTGCTATCGCTGCATGATCCCCGAGCCGCCGCCCGCGGAGTTGGCGCCGAGTTGTGCCGAAGCGGGTGTACTGGGTGTGCTGCCGGGCATCGTCGGCTCCATCCAGGCGGTCGAGACGATCAAGCTGCTGCTCGAGCTGGGTGACCCCCTCGTCGGACGCCTGCTCACCTACGACGCGCTCGACCAGAGTTTTCGAACCTTCAAGGTCCGCCGCGATCCGTCGTGCCCGGCCTGTGGCGAGCACGACGGTCCGATCGTCATTGCCGAGTACGACGATCTCTGCATGCCCCACGCCGTGGTGAACGGCTAGACCAACACGACGATCGTGCCGGCGATCTTGTCGTGCAGCGTCTGGCGGCGTTGGTCCCATAGTGGCCACAGGCTGTCGAGCAGTATCAGGATGGTGCCGAAGCCGAAGATGATGCTGAACACGGCGGGGACGAACCAGCGTATGAACGCGCTCGTGACCGTGATCGGCTGACCGGACGACGCGCTCACCACGCGCGTCCTCGCGACGCGGTTGCCGATCGTTTGGCCCCGTGGTCGGCTGAGCAGGTACACGCCGTAGAACCCCTGCAGGGCGAACACTGGCAACCTCGAAAGCGTGGAGGTGTAATTGCCCATGGCCCACACGATCAGAAACTCGGGGAGGACCAAGACCAGCCCGTCGAAGAGCGTTGCCCCCACGCGCAACCACCATCCGGCAAGGGCGAGACCCGTGACGGCGTCGCGACGTCCGGCGCCGACCGGCGAGCTTGCTCCGCAGACCGTGCAGGTGCCCGTTTGAAGTTTCGTTCCACAGTTCGCGCAGTACATCCGTCATTTCTAGCCTCTGACGTCGCGGCAGCGGTGACGACGCGAAAGTTCGGCGGCGTTGGACGGGGCGTTCGAAGACCCTCGGCGCGTGCGGCGCGAGGCTGAGTACCATGCATCTAGGAGGTGAGCGATGGGCAATTTCTTGAAGTTGGTGACGGCGGGACCGCTGTTCTTCGTCAGCGCGTGGGTGTTGATGCTCTTTGCCGGCATCGTGCACCAGGACGTCGGCATACTTCCCTTTGGCTACGTCACGTCGATGATCGTGACCATTGGTCTGTGGCTCTGCGTCGCGCCGGCGATCGGCGCCGTATCGCGCGGACGCGCACACGACTGAGGGCG
>JADGOK010000082.1 GCA_017882985.1 Acidimicrobiales bacterium | reverse complement strand
ATGCAAGCGATCCAGGTTGCGGTAGAGTGCATCTTCGGCCAGGAGTTGGAAATCGACCTGCAAAATATCCGGCAAGGCGGTGGAGCGAATCCAATCGGGCGTGGCCAATTCGCTGGCCGGGTGAATCAGGCGATTGAGCGTCATGGCGCAGGAGAGTTGCCGGACGCGCTCACTGAGGCCGGCTTGGGCTAGGATGGCGTCCAGACCCAGACGCTGCCAAAACTGATACCCGGCATGGACGGGACCGGCCTCGCGCGATTCCTCGGTGCGCACTTGATCGACATGCACGGCCAGCAGGTCGGAGTTGGTGGCAGTCGGGTGAGTCGCGTCGGTCGCCAACGAAGGGGTTCCCACCGTGACGCCAAGTTCGATCGAGCCCCGAGCAACGAACGTCCCCGCGAGCAGTGTTGCGACGGCCCCGGTCGCGTCGACGTACCGCCACGGTGAGAGGTCGGTGAACGAAATGCTCGCGGGCGCGGTGATCGATCCCGTCGGTGCGGCGGACGCCGCGCTCGACCGTCCCTCCAGTAACGGGCGTCCCTTGTCGTCGCCGCTGGCCCAACGGCGAGCACGAGAGCGCAGTATCGACCTTCGAACCGTGACAGGGACCGGACGGCGCGGCCGCATTTGCGTGCACGATGTCTTGGCAGCGTCTCGAAACGCGAGTGCAATGACGCTTCCGTCGGTGCCGGCGAACGTGAGCGCCGACGTCGGTGGCGTTCCCCCTGGTTATGAGGACGTCCCCTTCGAGGCGTTCACGACGACACCGCACCGGCGCGCCATCTCTGAGCACATGCGCCGCTCGCGCCAGACGTCGGCCCACATGACGACCGAAGTCGACGTGGACATGTTCCAGGTCGCCAAGGTCCGAGACCTGATGAACGCCGCGCGAGGCGCCGCGGGGCTCGGAAGGATCTCATTCCTCTCCTTCATATCCAAGGCGGCGATCGCCGCACTTGGAGAATACCGAGAGATGAACGCGACCTTCCTGCACGAGCGGGTTCTCCAGTGGGACGAGGTGAACCTCGGGATTGCCGTCGACACACCCGCCGGTCTCATCGTGCCGGTGATTCGTCACGCGCACACGATGACCGTCGAACAGATTGCCGACGCCATTGCCCAGCTCGCCGAACGGGCTCGAGCGCGAAAGCTCGTCCCCGACGAACTGCGGGCCGGCACCTTCACCATCTCGAACCCCGGTTCGGTCGGTGCGGTCTCGGCACCTGCGATCATTAACCAACCTCAAGTCGCCATTCTCGGAGTGCCAGTGATCGCCAAGCGCGTCTGGGTGGTGACGTCACCCGAGGGATCCGAGTACGTCGCGATCCGTCCGATACTTCGACTCGCCGTCACCTTCGATCATCGGGCCATCGACGGCGCGTACGCGACACGCTTCGCCGTCGCGGTAAAGCAGCATTTGGAGGAGTGGGACCTGCGCGATTACACCTGAGTGCGTGACGCGACTTGAAGTTCTTGGATGAGAAGGCCCCGTGCGTCTCGCATTGGCGTGGTGACTCGCCGCGCCGCGCGTCGGCGCGACTGCGAAGCGAATTGATCGCTTAGAGCGAGCGCAAAATTGCCGCGTCGCCCTGCCCGCCGCCGCCGCAGAGCCCCACGGCAGCGACGCCACCGCCTCGGCGTTGCAGCGACAAGAGAGCAGTGAGAGCGAGTCGGGTGCCCGACATGCCCACGGGGTGGCCGAGCGCGATGGCACCACCGTTGACGTTGATCTTGTCCTCGTCGACCCCGAGCTCGTCCCGTGACGCCAGCGCCACCGCGGCGAAGGCTTCGTTGATCTCCAAGAGATCCATGCCGTGCACGTCGAGACCGGCCTTCTTGGCCGCGAGTTCGATCGCTCGAGCGGGCTGTGACAGGAGCGACGTGTCGGGCCCCGCGACTTCGCCGTAGCTGACGAGTTCGCCGATCGGCGTGAGACCGAGGTCACTGGCGCGCTGCGCGGACATGACGATGAGCGCCGACGCTCCATCGGAGATCTGTGATGAGTTGCCCGCGGTGATGGTGCCATCCTTGGTGAACGCGGCGCGCAGCAGACCGAGCGACTCTTTCGTCGTCTCGGCGCGCACGCCCTCGTCGGTGTCGATGAGCAGCGACGTACCCTTACGGCCCGGCACGTTGACGCTCGTAATCTCTTCGGCGAACGCTCCCGCCGCCTTCGCCGCCGCCGCGAGCTCGTGGCTACGAGCTGAGAACTCGTCTTGGCGCGCTCGGCTGATGCGACCCGCGTTGTAGTTCTCCGTGGAGAGACCCATGGCGCAGTGATCGAACGCACAGGTCAGTCCGTCGTGGAACAGTGCGTCGTCGACCTGCTGATCCCCAATGCGATAACCGGCGCGTGCGTTCAGGAGAAGATACGGCGCGTTGGTCATCGACTCCATGCCGCCGGCGACGACGATCTCGGCTTCTCCACATTGGATCATGAGGTCGGCCATGTGCAGGGCCTGCAGGCTCGAGAGGCACGCCTTATTGATCGTGGTCGAGTTGACGGTCATTGGTATTCCGGCCTTCGAGGCGGCCTGACGAGCCGTGACCTGACCCCCGCCCGCCTGGATGACTTGGCCCATGAGGACGAGGTCCACCATGTCCGGCGAGACGCCCGCGCGCTCGAGCGCACCCTTGATGGCGACGCCGCCGAGTTCCTGGGCACTGAGCGGCGAGAACGCGCCGGAGAATTTTCCAATTGGAGTTCGTGAGCCAGCGACGATGACACTCTTCGCCATGGTTGGTCCCTTCGTTTGACTTGTTATTGGTTCATGCGTGACGCACGACGTGGCGGCGGCACTGCCGTGACGTCTCGGTGCGCTGACCTAGTCGTCCAACTTCTTGCGGGGCCTCTCGTCGGACGCCGCCGTTGAGTTCACGTCCGGCAGCGCTAACCCCGGCACGTCGTTCGTGCCGTAGATCACCTCGTCCGCCATCCTTATCTTTCCCTCAATGTCAGCTTGGCCGAGCATCGCAATGCGCTGGGCCTGCGGTGAGCCGGCGCCGTGCATGGCCTCGACCATGGTGGTGACGCTCGTCATGTTCTCGATGTAGCGTCCGACACGGATCCGCTCCATGACGTCGTATTCGGGGTTCGCCGTGTGGTACTTACGCACCCAGCCCGAGATCTCGGGGTTGTCGAAGGCCTTCGAGTCGGGCATCGTAGCGAGGAACCCACCGGCGAGGTCGTGGCTGAGCCGTCCGATCTCGTAGACGTTGCGCGTGATGTTCTGCTTGACCGTGTTGGCGAGGATGGGGTCGGTCATGAACGAGCCACACGGCAACTGATAACCCAACGCACTTGACCCGATGGCCGAAGCGAAGGTGGTCTCGGTGCGGTGGATCATCTCAAACAACTTGTCCTTGACGATTGAGTTGCGGTCGGTGCAGAGAATGCGCGTCATCTTGGCCGTGGCGCCGATGAGCACGTCGGCGTTGCCTCCCTTGCAACCGCCGTAATTGGCTCGGTGCCACGTGGCGAAGTAGTTCACCAACTGCGCGCAGTGCTCGATCTCGCCGTTGAGGAACACCCGCTCCGTCGGTACGAAGACGTCGTCGAAGACAACCATCGCTTCGCCCCCCACCACGCCGAAGCGGGTGTTGCCGATGTCGCAGCCGCCCTCGAGCTTGCGTGAGTCGTTGGACTGGCGCCCGAAGATGAAGACGACGCCCTCAGCGTCGGCCGGTACGGCGCACGCGATCGCGTACTGCTCTTCACCGGGCACGAGCCCCGTGCCCGGCAGGACCAGGATCTCGTGGGAGTTGATGCCCCCAGTGTTGTGCAGTTTGGCGCCGCGGATGACGACACCATCGGGACGCTGTTCGACGACGCGCACGAACTGGTCGGGGTCCTCTTGCTGCGACGGCTTCTTCGCGCGGTGTCCCTTGGGGTCGGTCATGGCGCCGGCCAGCATCAGGTCTTCCCTTTGGACGTAGGCGAGGTACTTCTTGAAGCGTTCGTGGTAGTCCGTCCCCTTGTCCTGATCGACCTCGTAGGAAACGGCGTACATCGCGTTGAGCGCGTCGAGTCCAACGCAACGCTGAAAGCAGGTGCCGGTCGCTTGGCCGAGGAGACGCAGCATCTGGATCTTCTTGATCAGGTCGTCGCTGCTCTGAAAAATATGGGTGTAGCGGTGGATGCGCTCACCCGTGAGGTGACTGGTCGTCGTCATGATGTCCGCGTGCTCGGGCATGTGTGCGAGTTCGTAGGTCTTGGCGACCGTGTTGATGTGTGGCGCCACCGATGGATCATCCACGACGTTCTCGACGAGCTCGCCACCGATGTAGGCGCGGATCTTCATATTGCGCAGGCTGTCCACGTATTCCATGGGGGTCTTGAGCGGCATCTTGTTCCCTTCCCAAGGTTGATAGCGATGTATCGCGACCAACTAACTAGTGCTTGTTAGTCACTATATCCCAAGTTGTCATTGGGCGCCCAGAATCGCATCTATTCGTGAAGAGCCCCGTGATTACTGCGGTTTTGATATCGGCAACGCACGAATCATCGTTCGTGAGCCCGAAGTAGTTCGAAGCACACCCGGCTTGCGACAGGCCGCTGATCACGAACAACGCTCAGCGTTGGCGAGTGGTTGTGCGGAACAGCAACGACCAGGGGCGCACACGGTGGAAGGGGTGCTTCATTGTCCACGCTCGTCACCAGCCAATTGGGACTGCTTGTAAGTCAGTCGGGGCTTTGGACAGTCTGCGAGGGCGAAACAGTGACGCCAGGATTCCTGACCACGGGACCGTTCCATGTTGGGCGGGGTGGTAACTTGCCTTATGGTACTAATGGCCATTAGGCACGAGGGGTGTGAAGTCCTGTGATGACGCCAGTGCGCGTGAGTGTCCTAGAAGAACGCCAAAATGCTGACGACAACTCGTCGACCATGAAAGACGGTCGCCGGTCCGACATCCGTGAAGCGGGGCTGACACTCTTCGCCGAACGCGGCTATCACGCCACGAGCATGGGCGACATCGGACGCGCCATCGGCGTGAAGGGTCCGAGTTTGTACAACCACCTCAAGTCAAAACAAGAGATCCTGATCGACATCATGGTGACCACGATGCAAGATCTGCTCGCAGGTTTTGACAATGCGGACTCGAACGGAGAGCCCGCGGAACGACTACGCGAGGTTATGGCCGAGCACGTTCGATATCACGCACTGCACCCTCGTGACGTTCGGATCGGTAATCGAGAGATTCCTAGTCTTGAGGAACCTGCCCGAGAATTGGTCCTGAATTTACGAAACGAATACGAAGGCAAATGGCGCGAACTCATCCAAGATGGTCTCGACAGTGGCGACTTCTCGATACCGTCGGTCCGGGTCGCCGTCTACGCGATTCTGGAGATGGGGATCGGCGTGGCGCAGTGGTACCGCCCGGACGGTTCGCTCTCGCTTGACCAGATTGCTGCGCTGTACGCAGACATGGCCGCTCGCCTCTTGAGTGCGAAAGTTACCGTGGCCGACTCAACGATCGAGAATTGAAACTTAGGTCAGACCGCCCAGAAGAATTAGTGGAGGTTAGGGGATTCGAACCCCTTATCCCTTGTATGCCGTCGGCTCGAGACCCGTTCGTGTGAGTTCAAATTGGTCCAAACTGCCTTCGTGAGATG
>JADGOK010000081.1 GCA_017882985.1 Acidimicrobiales bacterium | reverse complement strand
TACCCGAGTCACACCGCGACCGACAACCTCATGATGGCCTGCGTGCTCGCCGACGGACGATCGGTGATCGACAACGCCGCGCGCGAACCCGAGGTCGAGGACCTCGGACGTCAACTCATCGCGATGGGCGCCCGGATCGAAGGGCTGGGCACGTCGCGACTGACGATTGACGGCGTGACCACACTGGAACCGGCCGAACACGAAGTGATCCCCGATCGCGTCGTCGCGGCGACGTACCTCGCGGTTGGCCTGATCACCGGTGGTGAGGTACGAGTGCTCGACGCGCGCGGAGATCACATGGAGATGTTGCTGCGAAAGATCGAATCGATGGGGGGCGTCGTCGATGAACGCGGCCCCGGGGTCAGCGTGCGCGGACCCGTACGCCTGAGTGCCTGTGACGTCGCGACGCTGCCCTACCCGGGCGTCGCGACCGACTACAAGCCATTGATCACCACGATGCTGAGTGTCGCCCGGGGCGTCTCGGTCGTGACCGAGAACCTCTTCGTCGGGCGTTTTCGCTACGTCGACGAACTCGTGCGACTCGGCGCCAGTATCACGACTGAAGGTCATCACGCGATGATCCGTGGAGTGGACCACCTGGTCGGCACGTCGGTGCGGGCCACCGATATTCGCGCCGCCGCCGCACTGGTGCTGGCGGGCTTGGTCGCTGAGGGCGAGACGACGGTGCACGGCCTCGAACACGTCGATCGCGGTTACGACGACTTCGTGGGTCGCCTGACCCGACTCGGGGCGCGTCTGGAGAAGTGCACGTGATCCCCCGCGACGCCGCCGAGCTGGTCGACCTCGCCCGAGGTGGCTCGCGCACCGCGCTGGCCCGACTGCTCACCTACGTCGAATCCGGTGGACCGGAGCAACGCGCCACCGCCGCGTTGGCCTACGCGAGTGCGCCGCCGTACGTCGTGGGCCTCACCGGCGCGCCCGGCGCCGGCAAGTCAACGCTGACCGACCGGTTGATCTCCCTCGCGCTGCAAAAGGCATCCTTTGACGGCGTCGACCCCTTCGAGCAGGTGGGTGTGCTCTGTGTCGATCCCAGCTCACCGTTCAGCGGCGGCGCCATCCTGGGCGATCGCATCCGCATGCAGGACCACGCCACCAACGTCCACGTGTTCATCCGTTCCATGGCGACGCGCGGTCACCTCGGCGGCTTGTCGCTCGCGGTGCCTGACGCCATACGCGTGCTCGCCACGGCGCAGTTCCCGCTCGTCTTCGTCGAGACCGTTGGCGTCGGACAGATGGAGGTCGAGATCGCCTCGGCGGCGGACACCACGATCGTCGTCACCAATCCCGGTTGGGGCGACTCGATGCAGGCCAACAAGGCCGGACTCTTGGAAGTGGCCGACATCTTCGTCATCAACAAGGCCGATCGCCCGGGGGTGCGTGAGACTCGTCGCGACCTCGAACAGATGCTCGACCTCGGCGGCGCGCACCAGTGGCGTCCGCTCATCGTCGAGACGATCGCGAGCGACGCCAGCGACGTGAGCGGCACCGAGGCACTCTGGGACGCCATCGTCGCGCACCGTCGTTACCTCGACGCCGGACCGCGTGACGACGACCGCCGCGCGCGCACACGCGTTGCCCTGGACAAAGTCCTCGCCGCGATGGTGCGCGCGCACGTCGGGGCGTTGGCCAAGGGCGCGGCCTACGAAGCCCAAGTGGACGCGCTCCTCGACGGCACGACCGATCCGTACTGCGCCGCCGAGACGTTACTCTCTGAGTCATGATCGCCACGTCGGTAACCTACGATCTGTTCTTCTTGGTGCACGTCATCGCGGCGGTCACCACGCTGACCGTGTTGATAGCCATGCGAATGTCGGCCGTACAGATCGTCAAGGGCGCCGACAGTGCCACGCAACAACGGCGTTTCCCGTTACGGCGTAACTGGGCGGCCCGCCTTCTGCACGTGTTGCCGGTCACGGGACTCGTCATGTCGCTGACGGGGGACAAGACCGTGTCGCTCACCCGCCCGTGGATCGGCGTGGGCATTCTCTGTTACTTGGCTGCCGCGGGCCACCTCGAAGCACGCACGCTGCCGCTCGAGCGCGTCGTGAGTGAAGTGATCCACCACGACGGCGTTGCCGCACCGCAGCGCGGACGTACGCTTGGTCGTTCGGTGGACACGCTGCTCGCCCTCGTCGCTCTCGCGCTACTGGCGATGGTCGCGCAGTTCTAGAGGAACGTCGCGCGACCGATCATGCCGGCCGCGACCGTCGCGTTGGTGACCTCGTCGATCAACACGAAACTCCCGGTCACCCGATTGTCGCCGTAATCATCGACGACGAGGGGGTCCGCGGTGCGCAGCGTCGCGAGTCCAATCTCGTTGGTCGCGAGTTGGCGTCCCGCGTCGACCTTCAAGGTGCCAATGTCGACGACGCCGTCGATGGTGTTGACGCGAACGGGCGTGACCTTGGTGGTGTGCTTGAGGCGAAGTCGTTGGCCAGCGACGAGCGGCTTCTCGCCGAACCAGCAGATCGTCGCGACGAATTCGTTCGTCACGGTGGGCAGTGGCTCGCTCGCGAGCATGTCGCCGCGACCAGCGTCGGTTTCATCGGCGAGCTTGACGTCCACCGAGAGTCCGGCGCCGGCCTCGGCTCGTCCCTTCACTCCCGAGTGAATCGCCGTGATGGCGGTCTTGATATTCGCTGGTAGTAACGTCACCACGTCGCCAGGACGAAACGAGTCGCCGTTCACCATGCCGGCGTACGTACGTCCGCCGCCGGGTTGACGAAGCACCCACTGGATAGGGAGGCGCGCGCCGTGGCCCGTTCGGGTCCACGTGCCCGCGTCGGACTCTTCGAGCGCCTCGATGACGGTCGGTCCGTCGTACCAGGGCGTGTTCGCCGACGGCTCGACGACGTTGTCGCCCAACAGCGCCGAGATCGGGATGATGGTCATCGACGCGAAGCCCAGTTCACGAGCGATGGTCTCGAGTTCATCAACGACACCCTGAAAGGCGGTCTGGGACCACTTCGCTTCGTCGAGCTTGTTGACCGCGACGATGAGGTTGTGGACACCGAGGAGGGCTGCGATGCAGAGATGGCGACGCGTCTGCTCCTTCAGTCCATGCGCGACGTCAAGCACCACGAGCGCGAGATCGGCAGTCGAGGCGCCGGTCGCCATGTTGCGCGTGTACTGCACGTGGCCGGGACAGTCGGCGATGATGAACTTGCGTGTGGGGGTCGACGCGTAGCGATACGCGACGTCGATGGTGATGCCCTGCTCCCGTTCGGCGCGCAGTCCGTCGGTGACGAAGCTGAGGTCGAGGTCGCCAACGCCGCGCTTTTCCGACGCGGCGACGACCGCGTCGAGCTGATCGTCGAAGAGTTGGCGCGTGTCCACGAGCAGTCGACCGATCAGTGTGGACTTTCCGTCGTCGACCGATCCGATCGTCGCGAGGCGGAGGAGATCCTTGAGGGCGAGCTTCATTTAGAAGTAGCCCTCACGCTTTCGGTCTTCCATCGCGGTTTCGGAGAATCGGTCGTCGGCGCGGGTGGCACCGCGTTCGGAGACGTTGGCGATCGCGATCTCGTCGATGATCGCGGCGAGCGTGTCGGCGGTTGAGTCGACCGCGCCCGTGCAGTTGGCGTCGCCGACGGTGCGAAAACGCACGACGCGCCGTTCTACCACTTCGCCCTCTCGCGGTTCGACGAACGGTCCGACCGCGAGCCACATGTTGTCGCGCAGGACGACCTCGCGCTCGTGGGCGAAATAGATCTCGGGCAGCGACATGTTCTCTCGTTCGATGTACTGCCAGATATCGAGTTCGGTCCAGTCCGAGAGGGGGAAGGCCCGAAGGTGTTCACCCGGGTTGACCTTGCCCTGGTAGAGCTGCCAGAGTTCAGGCCGTTGCTGACGCGGATCCCACTGGCCAAACGCGTCGCGGAACGAGAGAATACGTTCTTTCGCGCGCGCCTTGTCTTCGTCTCGTCGCGCGCCACCGAAGGCGGCGTCAAACCCGTTGTCGGTGATGGCGTCGAGCAACGTGACGGTCTGGAGTCGGTTGCGCGATCCCATAGGACCTGGATCGGCGACCTTGCCTTGATCAATGGAGTCCTGAACCTTGGCGACGATCAGGCGCGCTCCAACGTCCTTGGCGACTTTGTCGCGGTATTTGAGCACTTCGGGGAAGTTCTGACCGGTGTCGATGTGCATGATCGGAAAAGGCAGCAGCTGGGGCGCGAAGGCCTTGGCCGCGAGGTGCAGTAACACTGCTGAGTCCTTGCCCCCCGAAAAGAGCAAGACCGGACGTTCGCACTCAGCGACGACTTCACGGAGGATGAAAATCGCGTGCGATTCGAGCAGATCCAAATGGTCCGCGGTTCGTGGGAGGCGTAGAGGTGTCGTCGTCATAGGCTAGGGCTTGGTCAATAGTCTACTAATCCACTAGGAATGTTAGACTTTCACCGAAAACTCTTATGGCGAAGCCCTCTCCCGACCTCCTCAGCGAACTCGACGTCGTGAATTCACGCCTCGAGCACGCGGCTCCCGTAGAGATCTTGAAGTGGGTCTTCGAGCGTTTCGGAAACGATCTGGCCATGGCCTGCTCCTTCGAGGACGTGGCGCTACTGCACATGGTCCACGAACTTCGACCCGACACCGAGATCATCTTCCTCGACACCGGGGGGCACTTCCACGAAACCCTCGCATTCGCCGCACGGATGGAAGCCGAATGGTCTCTGCGCCTGACGAGAACGACCCCGGGGCCCGAGGCGGACGCCTGGCCGTGCGGGACCGATCGGTGCTGCGAGCTGCGAAAGGTCGAACCGCTGCGCCGGGCGGTGCAGGCCCGCGCCGCCTGGATCACCTCCGTGAAGCGCGTCGACGCACCGAGTCGGGCCTCGATGAGGATCGTCGCCTGGGACGAGAAGTTCGGGCTCGTCAAGGTCAATCCCCTGGCCGCCTGGACCGACGACGACGTGGCGTACTACCTCACGTCGCACCAGCTGCCCGAGCACCCGCTGTGGGCCCAAGGGTACGAGTCGATCGGTTGCGCGCCGGTCACCGCGAAGCCCCAAGTGCCCGGCGACCGACGATCGGGCCGCTGGGTCGGCGCCGACAAAGAAGAGTGCGGCCTACACGAAGAGTGACATCCACCAAATTGGGATGAATCGTCAGTAAATTGGCGCTCAATGCGTAAAGGAAGCCTTCAGGAGCGGGTCGGATGCTGCTGATAATCCTCGCTCTCTTCTGGGTGGCGCTCTTGACCCCGATCGTCGTGCGACGATTCCGTGACGGCGGGACCGAGAAATCGATCGATTCGTTCCACGCAGAACACGAAGTCCTCAGTCGTCAGGAGTACGCCATCGCCCCGGCGCACCGGCTCGATGATTCCGATCACTACGAGAATCGTGAACACGAAACGCCTCGGCGTCCGCGTTTGACGGTGGTTCACGAGAACGACACCTACCGATCACTCGAAACGCGCGGATCGTGGGACGAGTGGGCCGAGGACTACGACTACGACCACGAGGACGAGGCGCCGCGTCGGCGCTCGTCGACCAACCGTTACGCCGCCGCGTACTCGTCCGTGCCGAGAACACAAGTGGTCGACGCGCATCACGAGCCACCACTTCGTCATCGTTCGATGAAGGCACAGCGCCGCATGATTCT
>JADGOK010000080.1 GCA_017882985.1 Acidimicrobiales bacterium | reverse complement strand
CGCCAACGGCGTGGGAATGGCGATCGCCGAACGCGTGCTGCGCGCGGACAGTGGTGAGGATCTCGTCAACCACCGCGTCTGGGTCATCGCGGGTGACGGATGCCTCGAAGAGGGCATCAGCCATGAAGCGGCGTCGCTCGCGGGCGCGCTCGGGCTCGATCGGCTCACCGTCTTTTACGACGACAACCACATCACGATCGATGGACCGACCGAGTTGGCGCTGCACGACAACGTCGAACAGCGCTTCAGCGCCTACGGTTGGCACGTCATCAACGTCGGCGAACAGTCGAACGACCTCGATGTGCTCGAAGCCGCAACCCGGGCTGCGATCGCTGAAACGTCGCGTCCGACATTGATCGTCGTGCGCTCGCACATTGGGTTTCCCTCGCCCGAGATGATGGACACGCGCGAGGCGCACGGCTCGCCGTTCAGCGCGTCGGCGATCACGGTCGCGAAGGGTCTGCTCGGCGTCCCCGACGAGCCGTTCACCTTCGATCCCCATCTTCCCGCCCAGTTGGTAGAGAGCCTGGTTCACCAACGCGCCGAACGAACCGCGTGGGAGGAGCGTCTTGCCAGTTCGGGTGATCGGGGTGTTGCCCTACTCGAACAACTCGAGACCAACGGCGCAGCAGTCGTGACCACGCGGCCCGAACTGTTTTCTGGTGGTTCGATGATCGCGACGCGCAAGGCCATGCAGCGTGCGATGGACGTCTTCGCGCCCCAGAGTCGCGGCGTGACCGCCGGTTCGGCCGATCTCACTGACAACACGGGTGTGGTGCTCGCCCATTCAATGGTCCAAGGTGCCAACACGCCCTCGGGTCGCCAGATCCACTACGGCGTCCGCGAGTTCGCCATGGGTGCCACGTTGGTCGGTGAGGCCCTGCACGGCGGCTTTCGACCACTCGGATCGACGTTCTTCGTCTTCAGTGATTACATGCGCCCGGCCATCCGTCTGGCGGCACTCAGTCACGCTGGTGTCCTCTTCGTCTTCACCCATGATTCGGTCGGAGTTGGTGAGGACGGACCGACACATCAACCGGTTGAGCACTTGATGGCCCTTCGTGCGATGCCGCGACTGCACGTCGTGCGACCCTCCGACGCCAATGAGACGCTCGACCTGGTCGAACAGTTTCTCACGATGCCAACACCCGTGACGACCGCGCTGGTGCTCTCGCGCCAGGACACGCCGGTGCTGGCCGGTCCCGACGCGCAGGCCTCCGCCGCAGGCGCTCGACGCGGGGGCTACGTGCTGCGCGAGGATCCCGACGCGGTCTTCACCTTGGTGGGGACCGGGACCGAAGTCGCCCACTGCCTCGCCGCGCACGACCAACTGCTCAGTAAAGGCATCATGACGAGGGTTGTCGCACTTCCGTGCTGGACCTGTTTTGAAGACCAGACACCCGACTACCGCGCGGCGGTGCTTCGTCGAACGATTCCTTCGGTGTCACTCGAAGCGGGTGCCACCTTAGGCTGGACCAAATACGTCGATCAGGCACTGGGCATTGATTCGTTCGGCATGTCGGCGCCGGGGAATGTCGTCTTTGAGTACTTCCACATCAATCCGGCGGCCGTCGTCGAACACGTGGAAAACGCACTGGGAGGTTCGAAGTGACGAAGCTGGACGAGCTGTACGACGAGTACGGACAGAGCCCTTGGATCGACAACCTTCGACGCGATTGGTTGAACGACGGGACATTGGCGTCGCTGGTCGAACAAGGTGTGCGTGGCGTCACGTCCAATCCTTCGATCTTCGCCAAGACCCTCGCCACTTCGTCGGCCTACGACGCGTACCTGGACGGCGCCGCGCAGAAGGGTCCCGAGGAGATCTTTGAGGCTTTGGAAGTGACGGACGTGCGCGACGCCTGTGACGTCCTGTCATCGGTGCACTCGGATTCGAAACGCGAGTTCCGAGAAGGTGTTCGCCGCTACTGCGATGGCTTTGTCTCGCTCGAAGTGTCGCCGTACCTCGCGCGCGACGCCGTCGGCACGGTGGCCGCCGCCAAACGACTCGCCTCAGAAGTGGGTCGCGAGAACCTGATGATCAAGATCCCCGCCACCAAGGAGGGTCTCGGTGCCGTGAGCGAGGTCCTCAGCCAAGGCATCAACGTGAACATCACGTTGATCTTCTCCATCGATCGATACGACGAAGTCCTCACGGCGTGGATGGATGGACTCGAACGCGCGGCCGACAATGGACACGATCTCGCGGCCATCGCGAGCGTCGCCTCTTTCTTCGTCTCGCGCGTCGACGCGGCCGTGGACGCCCTGTTGCCCGAGGGTGATGCCCGACGTGGTACGACCGGCAACGCCCAGGTCGCCCGGGCGTACCAGCTCTATCGTGAACGGATCGCGAGTGATCGCGCCACCGCCCTCCTGTCCCGGGGAGCCCAAGTGCAGAGGCCCCTGTGGGCGTCGACCTCGACGAAGAACCCGACGTACTACGACCTGCTCTACGTCGACAATCTCGTTGGTGACGAAACGGTGAACACCTTGCCTGACTTGACGCTCGCGGCGGTGCTCGACCACGGCGACTTCGCAATCTCACTGCTGGCCGACGCGCAGAGCATCGCTCTCGCGGCGGCCGTGCTCGACGGGCTCGGTGAGGAAGTGTCGCTCGCGGCCGTGACCCAGCGCCTCGAAGATGACGGCGTGGCGGCTTTCGAGAAGGCCTACGACGAACTGTTGGCCACGGTCGCGTCGAAGATTCAGGCGCCGAACTAGTCCCCACGACGGTTCGGATCCTTAAGCGCCCGGCGTAGGATGCTTGCATGACGAGGCTCGAGATGTCGACCACCCATTCGTACTTGGTGAGCACGCCACTGCGCGAGCTCAGTGAACGAGCCTTCGCTCTCGCTCGTGAAGCCCACGGACAGGTCGTCACCTACTCGCCGAAGGTCTTCATCCCGTTGACCAAGCTCTGTCGTGATCGGTGCGGCTACTGCACGTTCGCCCAGGCTCCGGCCCACGTGGCCGCGCCGTACCTGAGCTTGGACGAAGTGATGGCGATTGCACTCGCCGGCAAGGCCGCCGGATGCAGCGAAGCGCTCTTCACGTTGGGCGAACGACCGGAACTTCGTTACGACGAAGCGGCGCGCTGGCTGGCCGCGAGGGGTTACCAGTCAACCGTTGATTACGTCGCGAGCGCCGCCCAGATGGTGCTCGAGGGAACGGGACTGCTCCCCCACGCCAACGCGGGTGCGCTCTATCGACATGAACTCGAGCAGCTGCGAACCGTGAGCGCATCTCAAGGCATGATGCTCGAGACCCTCGCGGATGTTGAGGCACATCGCCTGGCACCGGACAAGGATCCGCAGCGGCGCCTGGACACGATGCGGTTCGCCGGCGAACTCAAGATTCCCTTCACGACGGGACTGCTCGTGGGCATTGGTGAGTCGCGCCAGGACCGACTCGACACGCTCGCGGCGATTGCTCAGTCGCACGGAGAGTTCGGGCACATCCAAGAAGTCATCATCCAGAACTTCGTTCCCAAGCCCCGCACCGCGATGGCGAACACGCCCGGCGCGAGCGACGAGGAGGTCCACTGGACCATCGCCGCGGCGCGTCTGGTGCTGCCCGCTGACATCCATCTCCAGGCCCCTCCCAATTTGAGCGACGATCCGACGCGACTGCTCGACTTTGGCATTGACGACTTTGGTGGCATCTCGCCCGTGACGATCGATCACGTCAACCCCGAACGAGCGTGGCCCGCGCTCGAGACACTAGATCGTGAATGCGACGATCGCGGTTTCGTGTTGGCGCCGCGTCTGACGATCTATCCCCGTTTCGTCGCGAGCGGGACAGCGTTCCTCGACGAGAAGGTCCGCCCCGCGGTGCTCGCTCACGCTGACTCGATGAATCTCGCTCGCGCCGACGAGTGGTTCTCGGGCACCGACGTCACTCCTCCACCGGCACCGTCGACGCGTGCGACGACCGGTGCGGTGACGTCGATCCTGCGCGCGTACCGGCCCGGGTACGAGTTCGACCGCCAGGACCTCGAGGCGCTGTTCCGCGCACGCGGTGCGGACGTGAACGCCATCGTCGAGATCGCCGACGACGTGCGTCGCCAACTGGTTGGTGAACCCATCAGCTTCGTCATCAATCGCAATATCAACTACACGAACGTCTGCACCTTCAAGTGCCGATTCTGCGCGTTCTCGAAGGGCCCCCTCTCGCTCAACCTTCGCGGCGATCCCTACCTCTTGACCCTCGACGAGATCAGCCAGCGCGTTCGCGAGGCCGAGGAGCGTGGTGCGACCGAGGTCTGCCTCCAAGGTGGCATCCATCCGAAATTCGACGGCGACTACTACATCGACGTCGTCGCCGCAGTGCGTGCCGGCTCGCCGACGATCCACATCCACGCTTTCAGTGCGCTCGAAGTCTTCGAAGGGGCGCGTCGATCGGTACAGGACCTGACGACGTATCTCACGCGACTGAAGGAAGCCGGTCTGAAGACACTGCCGGGAACCGCGGCCGAGATTCTCGACGACGACGTGCGCGCGATCCTTTGTCCGGACAAGATCAACTCGGACCAATGGCTCGAGGTGCACCGTGCCGCGCACAGCGTCGGTTTGCGTTCGAACATCACGATCATGTTCGGTGCGGTCGAGGGCGTCGAGAGTTGGGCGACGCACTTGTTGCGAACGCGGGCACTGCAACAAGTGACCGGTGGTTTCACCGAGTTCGTGCCGCTACCCTTCGTGCACATGGCGACACCGTTGTTCCTCAAGGGTCGAAGCCGACGGGGCCCGACGTTCCGAGAGGCACTGTTGATGCACGCCGTCGCCCGACTGCACTACGCCACGCTCATTGACAACATCCAGGTCAGCTGGGTGAAGATGGGCGTCGAGGGATCGCGTCGCATACTCCAGGCGGGCGCCAACGACCTGGGTGGCACGCTCATGGACGAGAACATCTCTCGCGCCGCGGGCGCCACGCACGGCCAGGAGATGGACGTGAACATGCTGCAGGACTTGGTGTCGCCGTTAGGACGCCCCCTGCACCAACGCAGCACGCTCTATCAGACCTTGTGAACGCCAACGAACTGGTCGAGCAGTTTCTCTCCGGCATCGAGGCGCAGGCCGACCAGTCACCCGAGCGCAACGAAATGCTGCGCACGCTCGCGACACGCATCGTGCAACTCGCGGCATTCGATCCCGACGACGGTGACCTGCGCGTCGCCGCCACGGTCCTCAACGAGCTGCTCGCGGCGGCGAAGATCTTCTCACCGTGGCGCGCACATCCCAAACTGACGGTATTCGGCTCGGCGCGGACGAAGCCCGGCACAGCTCTCTACGAGATGGCACGCGATCTCAGTCGAATCATGGCCGAGCGAGGATGGTTGACGGTGTCGGGGGCCGGCCCGGGCATTATGGAGGCCGCCGCCTTGGGCGCGGGACTCGAGAACACGCTCGGTGTCAATATCACCTTGCCGTTCGAGCAGAGTTCCAACCCCTACGTCGACGCCGAGACGCGACTCGTCGAGATGAAATACTTCTTCACCCGCAAGGTGGCACTCACCAAGGAGTCGATCGCCTTCGCGATCTTTCCCGGCGGTCTCGGGACGATGGACGAGGCCTTCGAGATCCTCACGCTCTTGCACACCGGAAAGAGCGATCCGGCCCCCGTCGTCCTCGTCGAGACGGCGGACGGGACCTACTGGACGCAGTGGCGCCACTTCATCGACGAAGCTCTCATCGCCAATGCTTACGTCGACGCGGTTGATTCGT
>JADGOK010000079.1 GCA_017882985.1 Acidimicrobiales bacterium | reverse complement strand
ACCCCTCGCCCAGGCCACGCAGATCTCGCACATCCCGGCGATCGGCAGTCTCTTCTCGGCCTTCCTCGGGATCAATCCGATGCAACAGCTCCTCGGCGCCCACGTCCTTTCCCAACCCGGTGTTCACGCAGCGGTCCTGCTCGGACGGGGGTTCTTCCCCGGACTGATCGCCAAGCCCTTCGCGAGCGGGCTGCACATGGCATTCCTCGCCGCCGCGGCGCTGTGCTTCCTCGGCGCGGTGTTCTCGTGGCTGCGCGGAACAGCTCGCCCGCACCCACCACACTCACTCAGCCGCGAAGCCGAGGACGGCTTGGCGAGCGTCGGCGAGGTCGCGATGATCGAGGCGGGCGTTGGTTCACCCACGCCGTCGAGCGACGAGGACGCCACGTCGGCGCGCTACTAGCGAGCGACGCGTTCGCTAGACCGACGTGGGGGCGAACGGGAAGCCGGTCGTCCACTTCCAGTCGCCTTCGTGGCTGATCGTGAAGCCCTCGTAGCCCTCGATGTTCCTTACGAGGTCGAGCACTTCGTCGCCCCCGACCGCCAGCGCGGTCGCCAGGGCGTCGGCGAGACCTAGATCGGGTCCGGTCACGCTCGCCGAGGCGACACTGGTATCGAGTTGACCGTGACGCGGGTTCACCAGGTGCTCGCCGCGCTCGTAGGCCCCCGAGGTCGCGATCGCGCCTCGGAGCTCCACGGCACACGCGAGCGTGCTCGGCGCGTCGGGATTGACGATGCCGACGCGGAACGACTGTGCGCCACTCACGCCGCCGAAGCTCGCGATGTCGCCGGCGGCGTTCACCATCGCGCCGTCGAGTTGCGCGTCAACAAGTTCTTCGAGGGCGCGTTGCGCCGCCCAACCCTTGACGTAACCGGTCGGGTCGACGCCACCGGGTATCGCCCACGGGTCGAACCAGCCGCCCGAGAGGTCGCGCGCACGACGACAGAGCGTGAGGACGTCGAGCACTTCGCCGGGCGCCTCGCCGAGGGTTATCTCGCCTCGACGAAGTCGGCTGACCGGGCTCTCCGCCTTCCACGTGCTGAACACCCTGTCCGCGCGGTGCAGCGTGTCGACGGCTCGGGCCAGATGGGGAAGGAACTCGGTCGGCGAGATACCGGTTGCTCGGTAGACGTCGATCGTTACGACCGTGCCCATCACGTGTTCGCGGTGGTGGATCGTCGTGGGCAGCGCCCGCTCGATCGCGACGGACATCTCAGATCCCCAGTTGCTTCAGCGCGCCCTGGAGGGACTGGGCGAAGCCGGCACTCGTGTAGCTGGCGCCCGACACCCCTTGGATCTGCGCGCTTTGGGCCTGGAGCGCCTGCTGTTCGAGCATCGGGATTGACTGTTGGTCGATCGACTGTGAGCGCGAGTTGCCTCCGTCGTCGAGTGTCGCGATCGTGACCTTGGTGATCTTCTTGCCCGTCGCGGTCACGCTCACGCTCAAGGTCCCGAAGTAGTAGTTGACCTGGGGTCCGGTGGCGGTGCGCGCGGTCGTGGGAACGCTCGTCGTGGGCGCGACGGTCGTGGTGCTCTGGCGCACGGTCGTCGTCGTGCTGGGCGGCCGGGTCGTCGTCGGGCTGGGCGGCGTCGTCGTCGGGCTGGTGTTCGCCGAGGTCGTGGCGGTCGTCGTCGACGTGCTCGGGCTGGTGGTCGTAGGAGAGGTGGTCGTCGGGCGGACCGTTGTCGACGTTGGGGGGATCGAGCCGAGCGTCAGTTGGGCGGGCGAGGTGTGAAAGCCCAGCACGCCGGCGAGTCCGACCATGGTGCCGGCGAGGACAATGGGTGTTCGCCTCATCGGGTCGACTGCGCTCTCTGGAACATCGGTGTGGTCATTTCTCTTCCTAGAACGTGAATGCTTCGTGATGGATCCGTGGGCGCGGCACGCCGAGTTTCAGGGCGCTCGCGACGACGTCGTCGGTGAATCCGCTCGGTCCACAGACGTAGACGTCGCTCTGGGCGATCCGGGGCAGGAGCTTGCGCATCGCGCCGGCGTCAAAGGCGACGTCGTGGCGAGAGCCGACCAATTCGTGGAATGTCCCCTTGCGCAGTCGCACGAGCGCTTCGACCTCGTCGCGGTGCACGGTGTCGGCGGGGCTCGAGGCCCGGATGACGACCGACACGTCGACGTTCGTCGGCAGGTCCTCCAAGAGCGCCCGCAGGGGCGTGATGCCGACGCCGGCCCCGATGAGTACGACGCGGTCGGTGGTGCGCGCGTGGCGCGTGAACGTGCCGTAGGGGCCTTCGACGAAGACGCGCGTGCCCGGGCGAAGGTGCGCGACGGCGCTGGACTGGTCGCCCAAACCCTTCACGGTCACGCGCATGAACGGCGGACGCGGGAGGGCCGACAGCGAATAGGGATGACTGTGCCACCAGAGGTCTTTGGTGAGAAAGCGCCACTGGAAGAACTGTCCTCCCGACACCGCCAGGCGCGAGAGGTGCTTGCCCGAGACGGTGAGCGAGTAGACGCCCGGTCCCTCTTGGGTCACGTCCGCGACGCGAAGCTGCAGACGGTAGTTGCGAACGATCGGCACGAGGAATCGACTGGTCACGACGACGCCCGCGGTTCCGGCCCAGATGACGATCCAGAAGGCCCGGGTGAGCGGATGGCCGAGAAAGACGACGCCGGTGACGATCTGGTGGGCGAACGCCAGGGCCAGCGCGAGATACGTGTAGAGGTGCACGATCCACCACGTCTCGTAGCGCATCTTCTGGCGCGCGATGCGAATCGAGGAGAACCCGGCCATCACGATGAGTCCGAAGGCCACCATCGCGGCGAGCATGTCGGGGTAATGGACGAGGAAGACCCAGAGCTGGTGCAGGGGACCGGACTTGGTTATCTGGGCGTAGCCGAGGGTGATCGTCACGACGTGCAACGAGATGAGCACGATGGGCCAGGGCCCGATTCGTCGGTGCCAGCGCACCAGTCGGTCCTGGCCGACGGTGCGCTCGAGCCAGGGCAGGCGCGCGATCAAGAGGACCATGATCAAGAGCAGGTAGGTCCCCGTGAAACCGCAGAGTCGCCCGACGGCGATGAGCCAACCGCCGGGTGAGGCGAGCGTGCCGCCGGTCTCACCGACGACGACCAGCGCGACGACGACGCCAAACCCGATTCCCGCCAAAGCCGCTAGAGCGTCGGCGACCCAGGGAATGGGGGCGTGACCGTGGCGACGACGGCTCGTGTGGTTGTGGTTGGTCCAGGTCGGACGGTCGGATCGGCCTAGTTGTTTCGTAGGAGCCACAGGCTAAAAGTAACTAATCAATATAAGAGGAATGAAAGAGGAGTATGGGAAATCTCCATGACGCTTCAGGGCCCGGAAACCGACCCTGGCCCGACCCCGGGACCCCGGGGGACGTTCTCAGGTGAGCTGGAGCGGTTTGAAGCGCAGCGCACTGGCGAAGACGCCGAGGTCGAGCAGCGCGAACCCGCCGATCGCCACCGGCACGACGTGCACACCGAAGAGCGAGACCAAGAAGCTCTCGCTGCCCGGACCGATCACGCCGCCGGCCATCATGAACAGAATCATCAGCGCCAGGCCGTCACTGTCGTGGGGGCAGAGCGTGGTGTACCAGATCAGACCCATCGGAAAGACGGTCGCCAGGACCAGTCCCAACAGGGGGTACGCGTACGGAGCGAGGAGGTGCGAGAACGCGAGAGCACTCAGCACCGCGGCGAGCGCGAGTCCGCCGAGTACGAGGTTTCGGTCCGAGAGCCGGCGATGGAAGAGGCTCGTCGAACCTCGACCGAGCGCGATACCGGACCAGAAACCGGCGGTCACGACACTCGCGAACGACTGGGTGTAGCCGCTCGCGTGCAACTGGGTCGCCATCCATCCCGACGCGCTCGTCTCGACCGCGATATAGAAGATGTAGGCGACGATGAACGTCAACAGGATGGGCCGACGTTGGGACTTCATCATCGAGACCTCGCGCTGGCGAACCTCGGCGCGCAGCGCCGGCGCGTGCACGCCGCGATTGAACGTCGAGAGGATGACGGCGCCGACGGCGACACCGGCGAACAGTTGGGGAAAGTTCTCGGGTCGCAACGTGACGACGAGCAGTGGGCCAACGACCGCGCCGACGCCGAAGCCGGCGTTGGTCACGCTGAGTCGTAACGCCCTCCCCTGGGCGGCCGTGCGGGTCAGCAACGTGTTGAGGGCGAAGTCGAGTCCGCCGTAGCCGACGCCGATGAGGAGCACGCAGGCGAGAAAGACGTGCCAGTCGTGCGACAACGCGGCACCGAGGGCACCCGCCGCCATGAGCAGCAACGACACGCTCAGGACGAGCGCCCCGGAGAGTCGCTTCACCCCGATCCACGCCAACAAGACGCCAAAGAGTGCGCCGACGAAGTGCACGCTCAACACGGCACCCGCCGACGGTAGCGAGAGATGGAACCGGTGCGAGAAGCTCACCAGCAAGGGACCGTAGAGCGACGACATCGCTCCGATGAGGGCGAAGATCGCCGTCGCTCCGCCGAGCGCGAAGGGACGAAAGGAGACCTCGGTCGCGAGCGCGTCGGGCGACGTCGGCGAGGAAGCACTCACGGTTCAGTCGCCTAGCGGAGGGAGTGGGCGGCGACGAGACCGCTGGTGTTGATCGCCGAGTCTCGTACGCGCTCGCTGTTTTGCGTGGTCGTTTGCGGCCGCCGCGTCATCAATTGCCGTCGGGCGGCGACTCACCGGGAGCGAAATGTCCGTCGTCGACACCGATCTTTTGCCCGATGCTCGTGACGTGGATGTGGATCTCCTCGAGCAGATCGGTCGCCTTCTTCACCTGCGCCGTGAGGACCGTGTTCTCCTGTATCAGCGTTTTGATGTCGTCGGTGTTGTTCGCGGTGTGCAGCGCGACCTCGGAGGAGATCGAGTCGGCACGCTTGGCCGCGATGAGCAGTGCGGCCGCCTGGACGCCGGCCATCATCGAAAGAAAGAGGTTCAAGAGGATGTACGGATAGGGGTCGAACGCCTTGTGGTGCACGACGCGCTCCAGGAAGAAGGTGTTCGTCAGCGCCCAGAGGATCATCACGGCGAAGAAGCCGAAGACGAAGGGCCACGATCCCATCACGTTGCGCATTCGGTCCGCGGCGCGCTCGCCGAGGGAGAGGTCGTCGCCGGATCGAACGCCTGGATGCTTGTGCCAGTTGCTCTGCCACCTCGTGTTTTCCATGGGTCGATCGTTGCACAGTTCGCTCGAAGAGCGCGACGGAGCCGAGGAATCCACCGGCTCCGGGTCAGAACGTCGGTTCGTAGTCGGCGCGAAGGGGCACGCCGCTTCGTCCGGCGTCCGGGCGCACGCACAGGACCTGGTGGATCTCCAGGTGACGTCGTTCGAAACCGACGGCCGACCCGGCCATGTAGAGCTTCCAGACCCGAGCGCGCTGCGCACCTACCTCTTCGACCGCCTCGTCGAACCGTTTTGTGAGATTGTCCACCCAGTGGCGCAGTGTGAGGGCGTAGTGCTCACGCAAACTTTCCACGTGGCGCACCTCGAAGCCGTGCGCCTGGAACATGGAGACCATTGTGCCCACTTCGTGCAGTTCACCGTCGGGAAAGACGTAGCGCTCCATGAAGGGGCTGCCGATCTTGGACGGACCGCGCATCCCGAGCGCCACCTGCAGTTGGCGTGACGTCTGGGAGATCCTGGACGGGTCCGGGTCGTCGTCAAAGGACGCCGGGCGACCGATGGCGTGGTTGAGGAGCCGTCCGCCGGGACGAAGCAGGTCGAACAGGTTCT
>JADGOK010000078.1 GCA_017882985.1 Acidimicrobiales bacterium | reverse complement strand
CGTCAATATTGACTTGCGCGCGGCCGAGGCGATCGTCGGTGCCGAGGCGCTGGACGAGGCGCAGGCCATCTGTCTCGACCTCTTCGTCCGCGCGGTTGCCATGATGGCGTCGGTCGTACTGGTGCTCGCTGACACGAAATTCGAGTTGGGCTACGTCGAGGGTGAACTCGTGGTCTGTGACGAAGTGCTCACCCCGGACTCGTCGCGGATTTGGCCCGCCGACCTCGTTCGTTCCGGCGAGACACCGCCCTCGTTCGACAAGCAGCCCTTCCGGGACTGGCTCACGAGTCAACAGTGGGATCGCAACCCGCCACCACCGCCGGTGCCCGAGGACGTCATTGCCGTCACCTCGCAGCGCTACGTCGAGGCGTACGAACGGGTGACCGGACGTTCGCTCTCTGACTGGTACGGTGCGTAGTCGTGAACTACTCCGTGATCGTCGAAGTGGCTCTGCGAGAGGGAATCGCCGATCCCGAAGGGGCCACCATCGAGCGCGCTCTTCCCGCCCTGGGCTTCACCGGGGTGACGAACGTCCGTGCGGGAAAGGCCTTTCGCTTCGAGGTGGAGGCGGCCGACGAGGCCGCGGCGCTCGAGAAGGCAACGGCCATGGCGGAGCGGCTGCTGTCCAATCCGGTCATTGAGAATGCCACCGCGCGCAGCGCGGCGCCGGGCTGAGTCGTGACGCGCGTCGCCATTGTCGTCTTTCCCGGATCGAACTGCGAATACGACGCCGCCGCCGCGATGACCCAGCTGGGCGCGACGGCCGAGTTCGTGTGGCACTCGGCGACGGATCTCACTGAATTTGACGGCGTGATCCTGCCCGGCGGCTTCGCTCACGGTGATTACCTTCGCCCCGGCGCACTCGCCCGGTTCTCACCGGTCATGGGCGCGGTGGCACGATTCGCGGCCGACGGCGGCGCGGTGCTGGGCATCTGCAACGGATTCCAGGTGCTCACCGAGGCCGGCATGCTGCCCGGTGCCCTGCAGAAGAATCGCGGTCTGACGTTCCTGTGCCAGCCCACGACGTTGATCGTCGAGTCGACGGCGTCGGTGCTGACGCGTAACGCAACGAAGGGTCAGGAACTTCGAATTCCCATCAATCACTTCTCGGGCGCGTTCACCTGTGATGACGCGACCTACGCGTCGCTGGTGGCGAACGATCAGATCGTGCTGCGCTACAAGGA
Source organism: Acidimicrobiales bacterium (assembly GCA_017882985.1). Classification (GTDB taxonomy): domain Bacteria; phylum Actinomycetota; class Acidimicrobiia; order Acidimicrobiales; family RAAP-2; genus RAAP-2. The sequence goes on along the minus strand of JADGOK010000078.1, from coordinate 4,563 downwards.
GAACCCGAACGGATCACGTGGTGACATCGCGGGCGTGGCGAACCCGCAGGGCAACGTCGTGGGTCTCATGCCGCACCCCGAGCGAGCGATGTCGACGTTGCTCGGAAGCGTTGACGGACGAGTACTTCTCGAGAGTTTCCTCTCCGTTCCCGTCGGCGCTCGCTAGCTTCGAGCGCGGGTGATGCTGGCGCGTTTCAAGACTTCGGCACTCACACCGAGTTCGCGAAACGCACTGTAGCCAATGCCATTGCGCGTCGAGTATGACTTGGCGATCTTCACGAATTCCTTCTCGAGACCGGCGAGATCGATTCTCGAGGTCAGACGCTCGCGCTCGGCCACCAGGTCGAAGCGCCTCTGGGTGAGTTCCAGTTTGCGAATCGGCGAGGCCCCACCGATCTCCTTGTCGATATGGGCGATCTGAATGTTGATCGACTCAGGCGTGCGCTTACGGCCACGTTTTCCCTTGCCGGCCGTGATGGCCTCGAGGTACTTGCTCACGACGCGCGACTCCTTGCGGCCCTGGGCCAGCTTGGCTTTGTGGTCGGCGCTCATTGAGCGTTTTGTGGGCTTCTTCGTTGCTGCTTTCTTCACTGGGGTGGCCATGGTTCTCCGGGGTCTAGGGGGATCCATTAAGTTAGTGAGATATCAACTCCTCGTGACATTCACCTTGATAATCGCTCCATCAATTGTTATGAATCTACTTCAATTTCATATCATACTCTAACGCCAATTATCAATTTATGACCGATATAGGTTGCGAGTTAGTGATTTTTATCTCTTTGATTTAATTCGCACAATGGTCACCTTTTGGAGCGAAATTGTGGCGGATGTAGTGACTCCATAGCGTTTATTTCTGGATTTGGTTGTGGAGCCTATGCAATCGCTGACCTTCCAGATTTTCTTACGCCATTAGTCGCAACATTCACCACGCGGCCGGTTCGTGCGCCGCGCCCCGGACGTCGCCGCCCCGATGCCGGCGCCGGTGGTACAACATCTCGGGCGCCGGCCCGGCGACGCGACCCGATGTCATCGGCCGGTAGTTTGGTGGAGTGAGTGGCGCCCCCGATCAGTTGCACCGTGCGCTGGGCTTGACCGATGCGGAGCTGGACGACATTCGCGAGGTTCTTCGCCGTGACCCCAATCCATTGGAACTGGCGCTCTACGGCGTGATGTGGAGTGAGCACTGCTCGTACAAGTCCTCGCGCCTGCACCTTCGCCGACTGCCTACCGAAGCGCCGCACGTGCTGGTTGGACCCGGCGAGAACGCCGGCGTCATCGACGCCGGCGACGGCATCGCGGTCGCGATCCGCATTGAGAGTCATAACCATCCCTCCGCCATCGAGCCCTATCAGGGCGCCGCGACCGGCGTCGGAGGCATCTTGCGTGACGTCTTCACCATGGGCGCACGACCGCTGGTCGTCATGGATCCATTGTTCTTTGGAGAACTGACCGACGCTCGTCAGCGCTGGTTGGTCGAGGGTGTGGTGTCGGGAATCTCGGGTTACGGCAATTCGGTGGGCGTGCCGACGATCGGCGGCGAACTGACCTTTGACGATTGTTACGCCTCGAATCCGCTCGTGAACGTGCTGTGCGCCGGGGCGCTGCCGACCGAGCGGTTGGTGCTGGGTGTCGCTTCGGGCGTCGGCAATCTAGCGGTGTTGCTCGGTTCGTCGACGGGCCGCGACGGAATCGGCGGGGTCTCGGTTCTGGCGTCAGCCGGATTTGCCGGTGACGACGGTGCGGCGTCGCTCGACGACGCCAAGCGTCCGAGCGTCCAGGTGGGCGATCCCTATGAGGAGAAGCGCCTGATCGAGGCGTGCCTCGCGTTACTCGACGACGGCTTGGTGGTCGGCATCCAGGACTTGGGCGGAGCTGGTTTGGTCTGCGCCACGAGTGAGACCGCGGCGCGCGGTGGCGTGGGCATGGACGTCGACATCACTGCGGTGCCGCTGCGAGAGCCCGGAATGCAGCCGTTCGAAATTATGACCTCCGAAAGCCAGGAGCGCATGCTCGCCATCGTGACACCCGAGAACTGGCCGGCCGTCGCGGAGCTTTGTGCCAAGTGGGAGGTGCGCGCCAGCGTCGTCGGTCACGTGGTCGAACCGGACCTCGACGAGCAGGGAGACCGGGTGGGATTCCTGCGGGTGCGTCGAGGGTTTGACGGTGAAGTGCTCGCCGAAGTGCCCGCAGCTTCTTTGGCCGACGAGGCGCCACTGTACGACCGTCCGATGCGGCGACCACTCGACCTCGACGAAATCCACGCCGACGATCCCACCGACGACGAGCCCGTGGGTTCACCCGGCGACGACCTCTTGGACCTCTTGATCGATCCCGCGTGGGTCTACCGTCAGTACGACTCGCAGCTCTTCCTCAACACGGTCGTGGGTCCCGGTCGCGACGCGGCGCTCTTGCGACTGGCCGGGCCGGGACTTCCGATCTCCGAGCGCGGCATCGCACTGTCGACGGACTCGAATCCACGATGGTGCGCGCTCGACCCCCGCAGGGGGATCGCGCTGACTGTGGCCGAGAGCGTCGCGAACCTTGCGTGCGTAGGAGCGAGCGCCAAGGCCGTCGTGAACTGTCTCAATTTCGGCAATCCCGAGCATCCCGAAGTGATGTGGCAACTCTCCGAGACGGTCGACGGGATGGCGGGCGCCTGTCGCGATCTGGACCTGCCGGTCATTGGTGGCAACGTGTCGCTCTACAACGAGAGCGGGGGCAACGACATTGACCCGACGCCGGTCGTGGGACTTCTCGGTGTCGTCGAGTCGCTGGTGGCGCCGCCGCCGGGTTGGTCGTGGCGTGACGGTGACGCAATCGTCCTCGTCGGCGTCCGTCACGCGGCGGGCAGTCAGCCGTTCCCACTCGGCGGGACGAAGTGGGCGACGCGCCGCGGTCGTCGTGGTGGCCGGGTGCCCACGTTCGAAGCGGCGTCGTTTCGCGTCACCACGAACTTCGTCGTGAGCGAGATCTCGGCAATTTGTGCCGGCGAAGCGAGCGACGTCACCGCAGTGCACGACGTCGGTGGTGGTGGTCTCGCGACGTCACTCGCCGAAATGGTGTCGGTGACGGGCGTGGGTGCCACCCTCGAAGAATTCGAGTCCCACGGCGAGCTATTCAGCGAGTTTCCGGGGCGATTCGTGATGGCAACGTCCGACGTCGGTGCCTTTCAAGAGCGTGCCGGGCGTGCCGGTGTTCCCGTAGTGGTCTTGGGCGTCGCGGGAGGCGCCGCACTGCGAATCGGATCGGCCATCGATCTGTCGGTTGACGATGTCACGGCGCGGCGGGCGAACGCGCTCGAGACCGCTCTGGCGTCGCTCGACTAGCGAGCCGCCTTCAACTCGTCCAAGATCTCGTTGGGCACCCGAAGGTCGCCCGTGCGCCCGAAGCCGAGACTTACGTCTTGCTTGTAGTTGCCGTGGTAGTCCGATCCACCGGTTGGAATCATGCCGGCGTCGCGGGTCAACTTGACCATCAGCGCTCGCACGTCGGCGTTGGTGCTGCCGTAGTAGGCCTCAATGCCGGCGAAGCCCCGTTCACGAAGTGAGGCCATCACGCGGGGCATCGTTGACTCGATGTTCGCCGACGTGATCGAGTCGAGATAGTTCACGAGCGGGTGGGCGATCGAAAAGACCGTGTCCGAACCCTTCGCGGCGTCAACGAACTCCTCCAGGGGCATGCTGGTCTTAGGGATATAGGCCCGACCCTCGCTGCCGAGCCACTCGACGAAGATTTGGTTCCACGTGACATCGGTCTTCTCGCCAACGATTTCGGGGTGCAGGTCAAACATCGCTTGGGCGAAGTGGGGTCGTCCGATTGAGTCGACGCTGTTAGCCAGGGTGACCAGATAGTCCAGGGTCAAATCGGCGAAGCCGAGCCGTTGGAGCGTCACGACCAACTCGCGGTTGCGAACGTCGCGGTCGTGTCGAAGTGCCGTCAGCTTCTGTTGGAGCGGATGGACGGGATCGAGCGGCACGAAGTAGGCGAGGACGTGGACGTTGCGAGGGACCGGTCCACCGGGGCGGGTCTTAGGAAACTCGTTCTCTCGCAAGGAGACCTCGAGTCCGCTGACGTGCTCAATCCCCAGGTCCTCGCAGGCCGCAGCCATGTCGTCGTGACTGGCCGTCGTGTCGTGATCGGTCAGCGCGATTGCCGAAATACCCAAATCGTGAGCCTTTTGCGCCAGCACCGCCGGACTATCCGAACCGTCAGAGAACGTGGAGTGGGTATGAAGATCTATCACCTCAGCAGCGTACTGAAGGGGTACGACGCCCTCGGTCGGGTGTGCGAGAATGTCGCAGTGCCTCCTCGCTCCTTGACCCCTACAGTGGTAGGCGGATGAAGGAAGCCTGTGGCGTTGTGGGGATCGTGGCACCAGGGCGCGACGTCGCACATCTCTGTTACGACGCTCTCTACGCACTCCAACACCGCGGACAAGAGTCAGCCGGCATGGCCACCTTCAACAATCACCAGATCACGGTCGTCAAGGACAACGGGCTGGTGAGCCACGTCTTCGCCGACACCACGCTGCGCGCACTCGCGGGCTCGATCGTGATCGGCCAC
>JADGOK010000077.1 GCA_017882985.1 Acidimicrobiales bacterium | reverse complement strand
CACCGGAGAAACCGGCGCTGATCGGCGACGCACTGGTGGGGAAAAGATGCTCCTATGACGAGAGCGTCAGACTCACCGGACAATGGTCGCTGCCCATGATGTTCATATGAATCTCGGCCGCTTTCACCCGACTGACGAGCGATTGGGAAACCAGGAAGTAGTCAATACGCCACCCCACATTGCGCGCACGAGCGTTCGAAAAGTTCGACCACCACGAGTAGTGACCGTTGCCTTCGTGAAAGAGTCGAAAGGTGTCGACAAATCCGGCGTCAAGGAAATTCTGGAAGCCTTCGCGTTCTTCGATCGTGAAGCCCTGCTTGCCCATGTTGGGTTTGGGATTCGCGAGATCGTCGGGCGTGTGAGCGACGTTCAGGTCGCCGCAAAAGATGACCGGCTTCGTTCGTTCGAGCTCCATCACGTGTTGGAGAAATGCCGGATCCCACTGCGTGTGACGAAGGGCCAATCGTTCGAGTTCGTTCTTCGAGTTCGGCGTGTACACCGTGACGAGAAAGAAGTCGGGAAACTCTGCGGTGAGCACGCGCCCTTCACTGTTGGGATCGCCGTACGGATCGGCGACCATGTCAAAGCGCTCGGTCAGTGACTCCGCGAGGTCGGTCGTCACGCTCAACGGAGCGACCTTGGAAAAGATGGCGGTGCCGGAGTAGCCCTTACGCTGCGCAGAGTTCCAGTGCTCCTCGTAGCCGGGCAACTCGACTTCCGACTGGAACTGCTGCGCCTTGGTCTCTTGTAGACAGATGACGTCGGGATTGAGTTCCTCGACGAAGGGGATGAAGAGACCTTTCTTCGACACCGCTCGAATACCATTGACATTCCACGAAACGAGACGCACGCATGCAACGTAGCAAGCGTGCGAACGCTGCATGCGTGCGTCAGGAACTATTTCGACTTGACTGCGTCGACGATCGCTAGTGCAGTGCAACCACGAGGGTGCACGTCGTCAAAACGAGAGCGATCGGCGCCATGCATCGTCGTTCCCACCTGCTTGCGGACGCGGCGTTCGCGATCGTGCTCAATGCGAACACGCCAACGAATATCCAGATGCCAATGTGAATGGTCGAGGAGTTGCGAACGCCGCCAAATTTTCCGGCGCGCGCGAGAATGAAATAGAGAGCTGCAACGAACAGCAGTGCCGACACGCCACTCGCGAATCGAAGCTGCTTTGGCAGCACCAAGAATTTTCCACCGAAAGCGGCGCGTCCCAGCGGACGACCGACGGCGAGCAAGATCTGAAAGATCGCCAATGCGACGACCAAGAGACAGGCGACGAAAGCCGCCAAATTCGACGCCGTGGTCATCGGCGGTAGTCGTTCACATTGCGGCGCTCATGACCCAAACGGTATAACTCAGTCTCGGCGACAACGATCTGGCCGTCCTTCCCGGGCCAAATGCGAGGGAGCGAGCGAAGAGTTGATATTCGTTTTGTCCAATTCGATGATTCGCTCGACCTCAGGCTGTGGGAAAGATGCGGTTATCTCGTTGATATGTCGGGTCGACGACGCGAAATCGGTGCATAAAGTCCCTCGAAACTGGGTAAAAGTTTCTGAAATCCCCTTTTTCCCGCTTTGGCCCCTCGCGGTTCTGGCACAGTAATCCTCGTAGTTCACGCAGTACCTGTCGAACGTTCGACTGAACCGAAAGGGGAAGCCGACGAGGGGGAGAGGGGCCTCGCAAGAGGAACGGAACCTCCAAGCGGACAGCGGAGTTCGGTCCGCGGTTCGTGAACGACAAATGGCGTGAAATGCCAGCCGTCTAACGGTGGCCTGTCCGACACGGGTCAGCGGGAGATGTGCCTTCGGGAACCCCGAGGGGCGGGTGAGTTTCGACTCACTGGTCACTCGGGGTTTTCGGCTTTTCCGGGCCTAGAACAGAGACTTTGGTTCGACCGGATTGATCAGTTCGGGACCATCGTTGCGCACCGAACCGACGGCGTTGTCGACGCCGTACTGGCGCAGCGTTCCCTTCGGCGCTGGTCGCAGCATCGCGGCGCGTTCGTCGGCGCCGTCGTCCTCGACGTCGAGCCACGTTCGCACGTCGGAACGTTCGAACACGACGGGCATACGGTCGTGCAGCCCTTCCATGTCGTCACTCGGCGTCGTCGTGATGATCGTGCACGTGGCCAACGGTGCCTGGTCCTCGGGCGCTTCCGGATCGCGCCAACGCTCATAGAGTCCCGCGAGGAGCAGGGGCTCCCCGTCAACACGGGTGAAGTAGTGCGGCTGCTTCTGTTGACCCGGGCGGTGGTCCCACTCGTAGAAGCCGTCGACGGGGATGACGCAGGGACGTTTGGCGAAGGCGCTGCGAAACGAGGGCTTCTCCGCCACGGTCTCGCCGCGGGCGTTAAAGAGCCGGTTGGCGATCGACGGATCCTTGGCCCAACTCGGGATGAGACCCCAGCGGTAGCGATCGAGCGTGCGCACGCCATCGTGCTGGGTGACGGCGAAGAGCCGGCGCTGGGGGCCGACGTTCCAGCTGGGGTGACCCTCGGGCTCAATACCCGCGGCCAGGGCCGCGTCGAGTAGCCGGGCCAGACGCACGGGGGGCGTAAAGAGGGCGACGCGACCACACATACGGCTCCTTCCTTCCCCCGAGATTAGGCCGTTGGCGCGTGTGACCGCGAGTGGCTACTCTTACGAACATATGTTCGCTTTTTCCACGAAACGCCCTACGCTGCCCGATGATTTGGTGGCCACTTTACGACCGGTCGCTCTCGCGACCAGCCGCCGTCTGCCCCTGGGCGAGCCGTGGCGCACGCTCGTTCCCGGCGGCGGCCTGCGTCGCGGTTCAACGGTCGTGGTGCAGGCCCCACCGGGTTCGGGGGGTCTCAGTTTGGCGCTCAGTCTCGTGAGCGAAGCGAGCACCCGGGGTCACTGGGCAGCGGTCGTGGGCGTTGACGATCCCGGTGTTGTCGCGATCGCCGACCTCGGGGTCGATCTTCGCCGGGTCCTCTTCGTGCCGCGTCCCCGCGGCGCGTGGGCCGAGTCGGCGGCCGATCTGCTCGACGGGGTCGATCTGGTCGTGGTTCGTCCACCGTCGCGCGCGGCGTACGGGGCGGCGCGAAAACTGATGGACCGCGTGCGCGAGCGTTCCATTGTCTTGATCGTGCTCTGTGAGCCGAGCGCGCCGTGGCCGTTGCCAGCCGATCTCTCCTTTGACGTCACGCGCTCGCAGTGGATCACGTCGTCGCGACTCGACGCGCGCTACCTGACGGTGCGCGTCGCGGGACGCGGTGAGGCGGCACGCAGCGCCGAGCACGTGGTGGTGCTGCCGAATCGAAGAGGACGGGCGGCGACGAGTTAGATGGACCGTCTACTCGTTATCTGGATCGCGTCACTCGCCCAAGAGTCGCCCGATGGTTCGACACTGCGCGACTACCTGGCACTCCTCGACGCGCTGAGCGTGCTCTGCCCCTTTACCGAGCCGGTGCGTCTCGGCCTGTTCGTCTTACCCGTACGTGGGCCGAGTCGGTTCTTTGGCGGGGAGGAGGCCGTGCTCGAGGCCGTGCGCCAGACCGTGCGCGACGTCGTGGGAGAAGAGCCGCTCCTCGGCGTTGCCGACGGACTCTTCTGCAGCGAACTGGCCGCGCGCGCCGGCGTGGTGGTTGGCGTGGGATTGACCGAGCGCTTTCGCCGAGCGCAACCACTCGACGTGCTCGGGCGAAAGGATCTCGCGACGACCTGTCGTCGTTTGGGTCTGCACACGGTTGGCGCGTTCGCCGACCTCGAACCCGCGCGCGTGGCGGAGCGTTTCAACACGCACGCGACGCAGTTGCATCGCGTGGCCCGTGGTGAATTGAGTGAGCTCGCCGGTCAGCGCGACGCGCGTCTCGCTGCGCGCTTACGTCAGTTGCGTGGCGCGGACGACGTGCACGACGAGCAGATTGGATTCTTTGGTCAGCGCGGGGCCGGTGACGATCGGGCCCAGGCGGCGGCCCACCGGGTTCGTCGTCGCCTTGGCCTCGACGCGGTCGTCGTCGCCGCGCTGTGCGGTGGGCGCGGACCGCAGGACCGCGCGACGTTGGTGCCGTGGGGATCGCCCGAGAGCGTGGCACGCGACGACGCACCGTGGCCGGGTCAGTTGCACGCGCCATCGCCGGCCACGACACTCGTGCACCCCGTCGCGATCGAGTTGCGCGACGCCGCCGACCAGCCCGTTCGCATGGGGTCGCGGGGGTTCCTCTCCGCCGCGCCGACCACGCTGCTCTTGTCGCGGTACGCGCGCCGTGACGTGGTGTGGCACGCGGGCCCGTGGCCGAGTGTCGAACGATGGTGGGCGGTCCAGCGCCGTCGCGCCCATCTACAGCTCGTGCTCGCCACCGGCGAGGCGGTACTGCTCGTCGCTGAGTCGAGTCGTTGGTGGCTCGTGGGGATTTACGACTAGTGACGACGTACGCCGAACTGCACGCCCACTCGGGCTTCAGCTTCCTCGACGGGGCGAGTGATCCCGAGGAGTTGGCGGCCGAGGCGACCCGACTGCAACTCTCGGGTCTGGCCCTCACTGATCACCACGGTCTCTACGGTGTGGTGCGCTTCGCCGAGGCGGCACGGGCCTTCGGACTGGCGACCGTCTTTGGCAGTGAACTCACCCTCGACGGTGTCGACGACCGGGTGGGCGTACGCGATCCCTCGGGTGAGCACCTTGTGGTGCTGGCTCGTTCACCCGAGGGCTACCGTCACCTCGCCGTCACGCTCGGCGAGGCGCACCTTCGTCGTGGTGAGAAGGGCGCGCCGCGCTTCACTCTGGACGAGGTCGCCAACGCCGCGCACGGGTGGTTGATCCTCACGGGATGCCGCAAGGGTCCTCTGACGCGAGCGCTGATGGCCGAGGGCCCTCGTGCGGCGCAGCGTGAACTCGAACGACTGATCCGCGCCTTTGGTCGAGAGAATCTCGCGGTCGAACTGTGGGATCACGGCGCACCTGACGACGTCGCGCGCAACGACGTACTGGCCGAGTTGGCGGTTCGCGCCAACGTCGACGTGATCGCCACGGGCAACGTCCACTACGCCACGCCCGACGCGTTCGCGCGCGCCAATGTCCTGTCGGCGATCCGGGCCCGGCAGAGTCTCGAGGAGATGGAGGGTTGGCTTGGCGCGTCGCCGCTCGCGCACCTGCGCAGTGACGCCGAACAGCGTCGCCGCTTCGCGCGCTGGCCGGGCGTGGTGGACCGGGCTGGCGAACTCGGCGCCGAGCTGGCCTTCGACCTGCGTCTAGTCGCTCCCAACCTGCCGACGTTTCCCACTCCCGAGGGGATGAACGAGCAGTCCTACCTCGAGGTGCTCGTCGCGCGTGGCGCGACGGTGCGCTACGGATCGCGCGAGAGCGAACGCGTGCCCGGTGCGTGGCGTCAGATCGATCATGAACTGAACGTCATCGCGACGCTGGGCTTCGCTGGCTACTTCCTGACGGTCTGGGACATCACCGAGTTCTGTCGGACCAACAACATCTACTGTCAGGGCCGCGGCTCGGCGGCGAACTCGGCGGTCTGCTTTTCGCTCGGCATCACCAACGCCGACGCGGTGGCACTCAACCTTTTCTTCGAGCGCTTCCTCTCACCGGCGCGTGATGGCCCTCCCGACATTGACGTGGACATCGAGTCGGGTCGGCGCGAGGAGGTGATCCAGTACGTCTACGAGCGCTACGACCGTCGCCACGCCGCCCAGGTCGCCGCGGTCATCACCTACCGGCCTCGTTCGGCGCTGCGCGACGTGGCGCGCGCCTTTGGACTCTCCGAGGA
>JADGOK010000076.1 GCA_017882985.1 Acidimicrobiales bacterium | reverse complement strand
GCGAGACGGCGGTCCACGCTTTGGCCGTCGCGATGTCGACGCGCAGAAAGGTCGCGTTCTCCTGACGTTTCACGACGAGCGCATGACCACCACGGTCGAGCACGCTCACACAAATGGGGTTCATTCCTCGTTGTTGCGCTCCATCGATGGCGCCTTGGGCGATCGCGTCAGCCTCGAGAAGGGTCAATTCATTCATGTCGGTTCTCCATTCGTTGCACGGTGCTCGTCCTCGGCCTTGACGCGTCGTCGCCACGCGTTCAGAATGTCTTCGGTGTAGCCGTTGGGTGTTGTCGTGCCCTCAAAGACGAGTTCGAGGGCAGCCGAAACGCCGGCGCTCGACATCGCGTCGGGCAACATCGGCCGGTAGGCGGGGTCGTTCGCGTTCTGCTCGTCGACCAGGGCCGCCATATCCACGAAGGTGGCGACGATTGTCTCGCGATTGAGAAGGCCGTGGTGCAGCCAGTTGGCGATGTGTTGGCTCGAAATGCGCAACGTCGCGCGATCCTCCATCAGTTCGACACCGTTGATGTCGGGCACCTTCGAACAACCGATGCCCTGGTCCACCCAGCGAACGACGTAGCCGAGCATGCCTTGGGCGTTGTTGGCTAGTTCTTCGGCAATCTCTACGTCGCTCGGTCGGCCGGTGAGCAGTGGAAGTTGCAGCAGATCCTCGAAGCGAGTCGACGGATGCTGGGCGATCTCGTCCTGTCGTGCGGCGACGTCGACGAAGTGGTAGTGCATCGCGTGCAATGTCGCCGCGGTCGGCGACGGCACCCACGCGCACGACGCTCCGGCCATCGGGTGAGCAATCTTGGCTTCCACGAGCTCGGCCATCGCGTCGGGCATGGCCCACATCCCCTTGCCAATCTGGGCCACGCCGCGAAAGCCCATGGAGAGCGCGACGTCGACGTTGTTCAGTTCGTACGAGATCAGCCACGGTGTCGTACGCATGTCGCCCTTGCGCACGACCGGGCCAGCCTGGGTTGCGGTATGGATCTCGTCCCCGGTGCGGTCGAGGAAGCCGGTGTTGATGAAGATCACCCGCTCGCGCGCCGCCGCGATGCAGTTGGCGAGATTGAGCGAGGTCCGTCGCTCTTCGTCCATGATGCCGATCTTCACGGTGTTCTGGGGAAGATTCAAGAGACGCTCAATCTCGCTGAAGACGTCGACCGCGAAGGAAACTTCGGCGCTGCCGTGCAACTTCGGCTTGACGACGTACACGCTGCCAGCGACACTGTTGCGAAACGACCCCAGTCCACGCAACTCGTGCATCGCGATCGTGACGGTCAAGAGCGCGTCGAGTAGACCCTCGGGTACCGCCTGACCATCGTTGGTCAGAACCGCGTCGCTCATCATGTGGAGACCGACGTTTCGTATCAGTAACAGGCTGCGTCCGGGCAGCGTGAAGCGCGTACCGTCGGGCGCGTCGAACGTCCGATCGGGTTGTAGTCGGCGCGTGAGTTGGCCGCCGCTCTTCTCGAATGTCGCCTCGAGAACGCCGGTCATCAGGCCGAGCCAGTTACGGTAGACCAGCGTCTTGTCGACGGCGTCAACCGTCACGACCGAATCCTCGCAGTCCTGGATGGTCGTGATCGCGGACTCGAGGACGACGTCGGCGAGACCCGAGGGACTGGTGCGTCCGATGGGATGACGCCGGTCCACGATGAGTTCGACGTGGAGTCGGTGATTGCGAAGCAGGAGACCGGTCGAATCGTCGTCGCGGGCCAATCCCACGAATTGGGTCGGATCGGCGAGCGCGCTGGTACTGCCGTCGCGCAGCTGCACCGTCAACGTCACTGGTTGTTCCGCAGTCAGGATGAAATCCGTGACGTCGCCGTACGAGCCGCTCGCGAGGGGCACGGCCCGATCGAGGAAGCCGTTGGCGTACGCGATGACTCGCTCGCCGCGCACCGGATTATAGGAAGTTCCCCGCTCACCGCCGTCATTCTCGGTGATCACGTTCGTCCCGTACAAGGCGTCGTACAAACTCGTCCACCGGGCGTTCGCGGCGTTGAGGGCGAAGCGTGCGTTGTCGAGCGGCACGACGAGCTGGGGTCCCGCAATGAGGGCGATCTCTGCGTCGACGTGATCAACGTCGATGGGCGTTGGCGCCGTCGTCGGTTCGAGGTAGCCAATGTCGCTAAGAAAATTGCGGTACTGCGCGATGTCGCCCGAGCCGGAGTGCTCGACGTGCCACTGGTCGAGTTGCTCCTGGAGACTCGATCGAAACTCCAGGAGCGCTGCGTTGCGGGGCCCGAACGTCGCCACGATTGTCGCGAAGCCAGACCAGAAGGTCTCTGGATCGATGCCGAGCGGGGGCAGTACTTCGTTGGTGACGAAGCGGTCGAGTATCTCGGCGACGCGAAGTCCTCCTCGCGGTACGTACTGATCAGTTGTCGTCATTGATGATCAACCCAGGTGAGCGAAAAGCTGAAGTGAATGGGCCAGTGGTCGCACGTTCAAGATGATTGATCCCTTACTAGTCGTCGATTCGAGGAGTTCACTTCGCGCCGACGCAAGCGCGAAACGTCGCACGCGCCAGACTTCGCCATGATGATAGCGCCGAAAAAAAAGCATCGGTGATGAGAATTGGTTGACCAAACGCAGTTGATGCTCGTCGTCATCGCTCACGATTGGTTCAACCAATGGTGCGCGAAACGTCGAGTGACGCAGCGACATGAACGAAATCGAGAACGGACCGCATCGATGCGACGCACCGTGGCGTCGCATCGGAAATAGATCGCGACTAGCGGTGCGTCGCCGAATGCGTCAGACGCGAATTGAGCAGTGAGACGAGGGAATAGACGGTCTGCGTTGTTGGCATATCCGTGGTCGTGAGTCGACCGAGTTCAATGAAGCTCCCGATGAGCGGCTCAATCTCAAGCACGCGACCGGCCTCCACGTCTTGGAGCATTGACGTCTTGTGATCGCCGACTTTTTCGGCGCCCTCGATTCGTTGTTCGACGGACAGCCGTAAATGCAACCCGAGCTTCTCCGCGACCTCGGAGGATTCGACCATCATCTGTGCGGCGAGTGAGCGAGTGGCCGGAAACTGACAGATTTCTGCGAGCGTGGCGCCCGTGAGAGCGCTGATCGGATTCATCGCCATGTTGCCCCACGCCTTGACCCAAAGGTGCGAGCGGATGTCGGTGAGCACGCGCGACTTGAATCCGGCGTCCGTCAGCACCCGAGCGATCGCCGTCACCCTCGGTGAACGCTCGCCGTCGAGTTCGCCGACAGGGAATCGGTCGCCTTCGATCAGGCGAAAGACGCCCGGAGCGTCGCGTTCCGCGGCCGGGTACGCGATCGAGCCGACGATTCTCTCTGGCGGAATGTGTCGTTCCAATGTGCCGTCAGGGTCAAGGGTCTGAAGTCGACGACCCTCGAACGGGCCGGGGAACTTCTGGAAGAACCACCAAGGGACACCATTCTGCAGTGGCAGCACGACGGTGCTCTCGTCGTAGAGCGCAGCGAGTTGCGGGGCGATCTCAACGATCTGATGCGCCTTGAGGGCCAGGATGACCAGATCCTGCGGTCCGAGTGACGCGAAGTCGTCCGAGGCGGCGACATTGGTCGCGACGAGCACCGAGCCGTCCGGTTCGATCAGCTTCATTCCGTCGGATCGAATCGCGTCGAGAGTGCTGGTCCGGGCGAGAACGCTCACGTGCTCGCCCGAAAGAGCCAGGCGAACGCCAAGCAGACCACCAATGGCTCCCGCACCTACGATGCACACGCGCACCTACGCACCTTACTCACGAATCTTTTGCACATCGCAGCACCAAGTACTCGCGTTGATCACTATCGGGGGCGTCGCGGTTGAGAGCTCCTCGTCGGTGTGCTCCCGACTCAGGGCACTGTGACATTGCGCCACGGCGAATGATCCGTGGGCCGCGCGCGAAATCTCAAAGGGCGAGTTTCTCGGCGAGACCGATTCGCTGAATCTTTCCGGTGGCGCCCTTCGGTATCTCGGCGACGATGATGATTCGCCGTGGAACCTTGAACGCGGCGAGGCGCTCGCGAAGATAATTGCGGAGCTCGCTCTCGGTGGTTTCCTTGCCCTCCACCAGAACCACGGCGGCGCCGATCTCCTCGCCGAGTTTCTCATGGGGGATCGCGAACGTCACCGCCTCGGCCACCGCCGGATGCCCGATGAGCACTTCGTCGATCTCCAGTGGTGAGATCTTTTCTCCGCCCCGGTTGATCTGTTCCTTCAAGCGTCCGGTCAAGAAGAGGAATCCGTCCCCGTCGAGCATGCCCTCGTCACCGGTTCGAAACCAGCCAGCGGTGAACGCCGACTCGTTGGCCGCGGGGTTGTTCTCGTAACCGTCGACGACGGTCGAGCCCTTGATCGCGACTTCACCGCGCTCACCGGTCGCCACCAAGTCGTTCTGTGCGTCGAGGATTGCCACCTCGATGCCGCTCGCGATACCGACCGAGCCTTGCTTCGTCGTCGCCGGCGGCAACGGATTCGACGTCATCTGATGTGAGGCCTCGGTCATGCCGTAGGCCTCGATGATCGGAACGTGGAAGAGTTCGCGAAGACCTTCGAGCACCGGGCCGGGCAAAGCGGCCGACGAAGAGCGTACGAAGCGCAGGTTCGTGGGACGCGGTCCGGGGGATCGGGCCAGCACCATTTGGTGCATGGTCGGTACCGCGCTGTAGTAGCTAGGACGCAACTCGTCAATCCAACGGTGGAACTTGAACGCGTCGAAACCGGACGTACAGATGACGGACCCGCCAGCTGAAAGGGGTGCCAACATCCCGGCCATCAGCCCGTGGATGTGAAACAACGGCATCACGTTGAGCGACCGGTCTTCGGACGTCAGGCGTAGCGTCGTGGCAATGTTGCGCGCCGACTGGGAGAGGTTGCGCTGGCGTAGGGGGACGATCTTGGGTCGCGACGTCGTTCCCGACGTGTGCAGCACGAGCGCGAAGTCCTCAGCGCCGGGACGTTGCGTCGGGATCGTCGTCGATTGGGGAGCGACCAGGTCGATGGACATGCCGTCGCCGCGCACCACGATGGGGATCGTGCCTTCGGGCGCCGCCGCGTGGGCCTCGGGCGACGCTCCATCGAGAGTGAGGAGCGCCGACGCGTGGAGATCGTCGAGGTAGAACCGGAACTCGTCCTCGCGATATTTCGGATTCAGTGGCGCCGCGCAGCCAACCGACATTGCCGCGAGCATGACCAACGCCATCGCCGGACCGTTCGGCAAGACAATGGCGATGCGATCCTTTGGTCCGAGACCGGCACTACGAAGCTGCTCTGCTAGGCGATCGACTTCCTTTCGCAACGTCGCGTGGGAAATTAGCTCGCCGTCGTCACCCAGTAAGGCGGGGCCGTCGGCGTCGAGAGGAAGCAAGCCGGCAACGGTGTCGGTGGACGGCACATCGTCGGATGTCGAAATGGGGTCTGGCATAGAAGTAAGCACGCCCGTTCCGCAGTATCTCCGCTTCGGCTCACAATATCGAATCCTGTCCCCACCACACGAACTCGAACCCGGGCGCGCGACGTGACGCGGCGAAAGATCTTCGACGCCTCTGCGCTTCGTGGAGCGAGTCGGGAGGTTTCACGTGTAACGCGAGCATGATGACCAAGGGCTGACGAATTGGTTGATTTGGTTCGCCAGGCAACCCGTTTGACTGTGACGTACTCGAGATGTGTCGCGCGTCGCGCGCGGTGTTCGATTCAGGAGTTGATGCAACGCAATTGGGTCCGTGGAACAAGTGGCGAGATTCAACTCCCGGGCGACAATTCTTTGGTCTGAGAGCTGCCTT
>JADGOK010000075.1 GCA_017882985.1 Acidimicrobiales bacterium | reverse complement strand
GCGGTGGGTGACGTGCGGGGCTTCGCGTTCTTCCTCGGCCTCTCGACCATTCTCGACGTCGCCATCACGTGGTACTTCACCCGTCCCCTCGTTATTCTGCTCGGCCGGCGCGGTTCGCAGAGCCATTCCGCACTCTCGATGGCCGCTGGTCTCGTCGTCGGAGGCACCCAAGGTGAGTAGCGAGACCGAGACCGAGACCGAGAGCAAGACGCCCGGCCGTTTCGGACGGCTGTATCAGGGCCTCACGACGATCGACTTCGTCGGGCGGCGAAAGACGTGGTTCACTATTTCGATCATCGTCATCGTGGTCGGGCTGGGGTCGCTCGGTATCCGCGGCTTCAACCTCGGAATCGACTTCCGCGGCGGCAGCTCGTGGGAGGTCAAGGCACCGCACACGTCGATCAGCGCCGTTACCTCGGCCGTGGACAAGGCCGGACTCAGCCAACCGACGGTCGAGAAGTTGGGTGCCGACACCTATCAGGTCACCGCCGACCTCAACGCACTCTCTTCGACGCGACAGAACGACATCACGACCGCGGTCGTCAACGCCATGGCGAAGCTGGCGCACGCCAATCCGAACGATGTGTCGACCAGCAACGTCGGACCGACGTGGGGCGGACAGATCACGCGGCGCGCCCTCGAGGCGCTCATTGTCTTCTTCATTGCGGTCGTTGCGTACATCAGCATGCGCTTCGAGCCCAAGATGGCGCTCGCGGCTTTCATCGCGATGGTCCACGACTTGCTCGTGACGGTTGGCGTTTTCTCGCTCTTCGGCTTCCAGATCACGCCGGACACGGTGATCGCCCTGTTGACGATCCTCGGTTACTCGCTCTACGACACGGTCGTCGTCTTTGACCGCGTGCGCGACAACACCGGTGGTGTCTTGAAGGCTGGCGACATGAGCTACGGCGAGATGGTGAACCTGTCGATGAACCAGACGCTGGCGCGCTCGATCAATACGTCGCTCGTCGCGATCCTGCCGGTGCTGTCGGTGCTCATCGTGGGCGCGTACATCCTCGGCGCGACGACGTTGCAGAACTACGGTCTCGCGCTGGTGGTCGGACTGTTCAGCGGTGCGTACTCTTCGATCTTCATTGCGAGCCCCCTGCTTGCGGCGTTCAAGGAGCGCGAGCCGCGTTTTCGCGAACTGGCCGAACGCGTGGCCGCCAAGAGCGAACGCCGCGTCGTGACGCCCGCCGCGGCCGCGTTGATCGGGGCCGACGGCCCCCAGCGATCGGCGCGCACTGCCGCTCGATCAGCGAATTCTCCGGTGCAGGCACGGCCGCGTAAGCAGAAACGGCGCTAGGGCACCGGTAGGCTGACCGTATGGTTAGCCTCGCTTCGCGTTCCACCCCCGACAGCGCGTTGGTCAGTTCTATTGAGCGGCTCATCGCGCGCTTCCGCGAGCACCACGCCACGGAGGACACCGAGGTCATCCGCCGGGCGGGAATGGCGGCGATCGGCGCTCACGAAGGTCAGTTGCGCCGTACGGGCGAACCCTACGTCACCCACCCGATCGCGGTCGCCGGTATCGTCGCCGACCTTGGTTTGGACGCGCCGACCATCGCCGCGGCACTGCTGCACGACGCCGTCGAGGACACGGGTATCACCACCCAGTGGCTCGCCAAGGAGTTCGGCGAGCAGGTGACCGCCGTCGTCGACGGCGTCACCAAGCTCGACCGACTCGAATTCGACTCGAAAGAGGCCCAACAGGCGGCCACGATCCGCAAGATGTTCATCGCCATGGCCCAGGACTGGCGGGTCTTGCTCATCAAGTTGGCGGACCGCCTGCACAATATGCGCACGATCTCGGTGATGCCCATGGCGCGTCAGCGCGCCATCGCCCAAGAGACGCTCGACGTGTACGCCCCCCTCGCGCACCGACTCGGCGTCCAGCAAGTCAAGTGGCAGCTCGAGGACCTCAGTTTCGCGACGCTGCACCCCAAGCGCTACGCGGAGATCGAACAGATGGTCGCTGCGCGTCAGCCCGAGCGTGAGGCGTACCTGGACGAGGTGATGGAGACGCTCAGCGCCAAGTTGGAGAGTTTTGGCATCTCGGGCGAGGTCCGCGGTCGACCAAAGCACTTCTGGAGTATCTACGAGAAGATGGTCATCGGCGGCAAGGAGTTCGACGACATCTTCGACCTCGTCGGACTGCGCGTGATCGTGGACGAGGAGCGCGACTGCTGGGCGGTGCTCGGCGCGATCCACGCCCTGTGGTCCCCGGTGCAGGGTCGTTTCAAGGACTACATCAACTCGCCCAAATTCAACCTGTACCAGTCGTTGCACACGACCGTCATCGGGCCACGCGGCAAATCGGTCGAAGTCCAGGTGCGAACCCAGGAGATGCACCGGCGCGCCGAGTTCGGCATCGCGGCCCACTGGGGCTACAAGGAGGGCGCCTCGGGCAGCGAGATCGCCTGGATGCAGAGGCTCGTCGACGTGGAGGAGGAAGAGGCCGATCCGATCGCGTTTTTGGAGGCCCTGAAGCTCGACCTCGGCCAGGACGAGGTCTACGTCTTTACGCCCAAGGGTCGCGTGATCGCCCTCGTCGAGGGCGCCACGCCCATCGACTTCGCCTACGCCGTGCACACCGAGGTCGGCCACCACTGCGTCGGCGCCAAAGTGAACGGTCGTCTCGTGCCCCTCGACACGGCCCTGCACTCGGCCGACGTCGTCGAAATCGTCACGAGCAAGAGCGAGTCGGCCGGTCCGTCGCGCGACTGGCTCGGCATCGCGATGTCCTCGCGCGCCAAGTCCAAGATCCGACAGTGGTTCCAGCGTGAGCGCCGCGACGACGCGATTGAAGGTGGGAGAGAAGAGCTGACCAAGGCGCTGCGGCGTGAGGGCCTGCCCATCGCGACGTCCCTGTCGTCGAGTGCACTCGACGCGGTCATCAAGTCGCTCAGCCTCGACGACCTCGAGGCGCTCTTCATGGCGATCGACAGCGGACAGATCTCGGCACTCGCGACCGTGCAACGCCTCGACCGTGAACTGCACGGGGGAGAGGCCGAACAGCTGCCCTCGACGGTCACGAAGATGCCGCGTACCAGTCGCTCCACGCGTCGCACGGCGGGCGTCTACGTCGAAGGACTCGATGACGTGATGATCCATTTGGCACGCTGCTGCTCGCCGGTGCCGGGCGACCCGATCATGGGCTTCATCACGCAGGGTCGGGGAGTCTCCGTGCACCGTGATGACTGCTCCAACGCGGTGGCGCTCGCGCACCGACTGGGCGAGCGGATCATCGACGTCGAGTGGGACGGCTCGCTCGGCGGCCAGTACCGCGCCGTGCTCGAAGTCCTCGCGTTTGACCGCTCACGATTGCTGCTCGATGTCTCCAAGGTCGTCGCCGAGTACCACCTCAACATCATTTCGAGCAGCTCGACGACGTCGGGTTCGCGCATCGTGCGGATGATCTTCGACGTGGAGTTGGCCGACCCGACGCACCTATCAAGCCTGATCGCGGCCTTGAAATTAGTTGACGGCGTCTTTGACGCCTTTCGCCAACTACCCGGACAGAACAAGACCTCATGAGCGATTCGGTGACGCCGTTCCAGGCGCCCATCGGGACCCACGACGTGCTGGGACCGGCGTCGGCACGCTGGGAAGGGCTGATTGGCGCGTTCGCTGATTTCGCGTACCGCTATGGTTTCTCACTCGTGATGACGCCGTTATTCGAAGAGGTTGGTGTCTTTAACCGAGGCATCGGTGAGCACAGTGACGTGGCCAAGAAGGAGATGTACGTCTTCGAAGACCGTGGTCAACGCCGCTACGCGTTGCGACCCGAGGGCACGGCGTCGGTGGTGCGCGCCTTCGTCCAGCATCAGCCCACGACGCCGTGGAAGGCGTGGTACGTCACGCCGGCCTTTCGCTACGAGCGTCCTCAGGCGGGCCGTTACCGCCAGCACCATCAGCTCGGCGTTGAAGTACTCGGCACCGACGACCCCGCGGTCGACGTCGAGGTGATCGCCCTCGCGTGGCGTTACTACGCCGCCCTCGGTCTCACGCGCGTTCGACTGCTCATCAACTCCATGGGCCACGACGAATGTCGCGGGGAGTACTTGATGCTCCTGCGCGCCCATCTGTCCTCGCACGCCAAGGCGCTGTGCGACGAGCACCAGGCGACCTGGTCGGAGAATCCGCTGCGCGTGCTCGATTGCAAGCGCGACGAGTGCGTCGCCGTGACTGGCGCGGGACCCATGTTGATCGACCACCTGTGCGCCGACTGTCGCACGCACTTCGATCGTGTTCTCGCGGGACTCGCCTCGATTGGCATCGAGACGACACTTGATCCGCGACTGGTTCGCGGTTTTGATTACTACACGCGCACGACATTTGAATTCGTCGCCGAGGCACTGGAGGGTGCCCAGAAGTCGATCGGTGGTGGTGGACGTTACGACAAGCTCGCCGAACAGCTCGGGGGCAAACCCACGAGCGGCATCGGGTTTGGCAGCGGTATCGAACGACTCTTGCTGGCTCTTGACGCCGAGGAGGTGGGCGAGGGCGATCTTGTCAATCGACAGCTCGATCTGTTCGTCGTCGACACCACCGGTGACGACGTGGCGACTCCGCTGGTCGATCAACTGCGCGGTGCCGGCTTCGCGACCGGTCGTGCCTACGACGGCCGGTCGATGAAGTCCCAGATGAAGGTCGCCGATAAGTCCGGCGCGCGCTACGCGCTGCTGGTTGGCCCCCTGGAACGAGAGGCCGACGAGGTTACGATTAGGGACCTACGAAGTGAGAGTTTCGGGCAGGCGCAGCAGACCGTCGCTCGAATCGACGTCGTGGTGACCATCTCGAACCTACTGACAAAGTGAAGTGACCATGTCCCAGAATCTTGAAGCCACTAGTCTGCGCGACGCGCTGTGCGCGTCGGTTGGTGTCGAGCGAGTTGGGCAGCGACTGAGTGTCTGCGGGTGGGTGGCCAAGCGTCGCGAGCACGGTGAGCACCTCGCGTTCCTCGACCTGCGCGACCGATCGGGCATCCTCCAGGCCGTGGTCGAAGGTTCGGTCGACGTGCGAAGCGAGTACGTCGTTCGCGTGAGCGGGACCGTGTCGCGTCGACCCGAGGGGACCGTCAACGAGCGCTTGGCGACCGGCGAGGTTGAACTAACGGACTGCACGGTTGAGATCCTCTCGGTCGCCGAGCCGCCACCGTTTCAACTCGATGATCGTGTGGACATTGACGAACAGGTGCGCCTTCGCTACCGGTTCCTCGACATCCGCAGAGAGAGAATGCAGGCCAATCTGCGTCTACGCGCGGCGGTGAACCGTTCGCTGCGCGCGGCCATGGACGCGCAAGGTTTCTGCGAAGTGGAGACGCCCCTGCTCTGGGCGCCGACGCCGGAGGGCGCGCGCGAGTTCGTGGTGCCCTCGCGGCTGCATCCGGGTGAGTTCTACGTGTTGCCCCAAAGCCCACAGATCGCCAAGCAACTCCTGATGGTCGGCGGATTCGACCGCTACTACCAGATCGCGCGATGCCTTCGTGACGAGGACCTGCGCGCGGACCGCCAGTTCGAATTCACCCAGCTCGACCTCGAGGCCAGTTTCGTCAATCAGGACGACATCGTGGCCTTCGTGTCGCGCGCGGTGCTGGACGCCGCCGAGGTCGCGACGGGCGTGCGACCGGGGGCGATCGGGTCCATGACGTGGGCGCACGCGCTGGCCCTCTACGGCACCGACAAGCCCGACCTGCGCTTTGGCATGGTCCTGCACGACCTTTCGCCGGCCTTCGCGGCGACCGAGGTGAAGGCTTTCGGCGCCCCTACGGTCAAGGCGCTGCGGGTG
>JADGOK010000074.1 GCA_017882985.1 Acidimicrobiales bacterium | reverse complement strand
CGTGAATCCCCGAATCCCTGAGTCTCGCGCCGATTGCTCCGTCCGCGCCTGGCCAGAGCCGTTGTGTCGACGTCGCGGACCGAAGGAATTCTGGACCGACCGGTAGGCTGCAGGGGTGATTCTGCCGTCCATCGAAACGCCCGCCGACCTCGAGGCGCTTTCGTACGACCAACTCAATCAATTGAGCGCAGAGATCCGTGAATTCATCATTTCGACCGTGACGACGACGGGTGGCCACCTCGGATCAAATCTCGGCGTCGTCGAGCTCACTTTGGCCCTGCACCGCGTCTTTGATTCGCCGCGCGACATCCTGCTCTGGGACACCGGTCACCAGTCCTACGTTCACAAACTGCTGACCGGTCGGCGATACGGGTTCAAGAGCCTGCGCCAGCGCGGCGGTCTCTCGGGCTACCCCAACCGCTCCGAAAGCCAGCACGACTGGATCGAATCGTCCCACGCCTCGACCGCTCTCTCCTACGCGCACGGCCTCTCCGTCGCGCTCGAGCACCGCAAGGAGTTGATCGGTCACGGTGGTCGCCGCCACGTCGTCGCGATCGTCGGCGACGGTTCATTGACTGGCGGCATGGCCTACGAGGCGCTCAACAACCTCGGACACTCGAATCAGCGCGTCGTGATCGTCCTCAACGACAACGGCCGCAGCTACGCGCCCACGATCTCGAAGCTCTCCGAATCGCTCACGTCATTGCGACTCAATCGAACCTACGTCTCAGCGCGCGAACGCATCCGCGGTGTCGTGCCCCACCTGCCCCGAGTCGGCAAGGCCGCGTACATGGGCGTGCACGGCTTCACCTCGGTGGTGCGCGAGATGGTGACGCCCCACACGTTCTTCGAGAACCTGGGCGTTCGCTACGTCGGACCCATCGACGGGCACAACATCGAATCGCTCGAAACGGCACTCAAGAGCGCGTCGGACTGGGACGGTCCCATCGTCGTGCACGTGCTGACCGAAAAGGGCAAGGGCTACGAACCGGCGACGAGTGACAACTTGAGGATGCACGACTTCAAGCTGTCACCTCGTTTCAACGACGAAGAGGTCATCCCCCAGTCATTCACCGAAGCGTTCGCCAACTCACTCACCACCATGGCTGGCGTCGACGACCGCATCGTCGCGATCACCGCCGCCATGGCCGGGCCGACCGGCCTGTTGGCTTTCCAGGAGCGGTTCCCCACGCGGTTCTTCGACGTGGGCATCGCCGAGCAGCACGCCGTCACCGCCGCGGCGGGCATGGCCATGGGCGGACTCAAGCCCGTGGTGGCAATCTATTCGACGTTCTTCTCGCGCGCCTTTGATCAGGCGCACCTCGACGTGGGTCTCTTGAACCTGCCCGTCGTCTTCGTCTTCGACCGCGCCGGCATCACCGGTGACGACGGTCCGAGCCACCACGGTCTGCTCGACATCGCGCTCTGTCTCGCGATACCCAACTTCACGATCTTCGCGCCGTCGAGCGCCGAGGAGGTGCCGGGCATGCTCGCGACGGCGCTGTCGATGTCCACGCCCACCGCGATCCGCTTTCCCAAGACCCTCCCCAAGCCCTTTGACGGCGAGATCGGCGACGGACTACTGGCTCGCGAGATCGTTCGCGGCGACGGCTCGCTGTGCGTCTTGGCCGTGGGAAAGATGGCGCCGAGCGCTTATCAGGCGCTCGAACTTCTGGGTGACGAGCGCACCAGGGTGACGATCTACGACGTTCGAGTGCTGCCGCCCGACCCCGCGATGATCGACGACGCGTTACGCCACGATCGCATCATCACCGTCGAGGACGGCACCCGTCACGGAGGCGCCGGCACGTTGATGGTGTCGGCGACTCGCGGCCGAGCCCAGGAGCTGGGGCTGGCCTTTCCGACGACGCGTATTCTCGGCGTGCCGCGGGCCTTTCTCGAACACCACCGACCCGACGCGCTGTTGGCCGAGTTGGGGCTCGATCCCGAGGGCCTCGCCGGTGCGTTCACGCGACTCCTCGCGGACGCGCCGGAATTCCCCCACGTGCTGCCCGAATCGCCCCGCCCGCGCTTCCTCTAGAGGGTCGCGAAACGCCGTTCGACCGGTACATTGACGCTATGACCTACGCGATTGACAAGTCCAACGAAGAGTGGCGCGAGCAGTTGGCACCCGATCGCTACGCCGTACTTCGTGAGGCGGCGACCGAGGCCCCCTTCACCGGCTCGCTGCTGCACGTGGACGGCGAAGGCGTGTTCACGTGTGGTGGATGCGGCCAACATCTCTTCACGAGCGCCCAGAAGTTCGATTCGGGTTGCGGGTGGCCGAGCTTTGACGCGTGCGAGCCCGGCACGATCATCGAACGCTCCGACAACTCGTTGTCCCGCTCGCGCACGGAGATCCTCTGTTCAAAGTGTGGTGGGCATCTCGGCCACGTCTTCAACGACGGTCCGACGCCGAGCGGACTTCGCTACTGCGTGAACTCGCTCGCCATTGATTTTGACGAGAAGACGAGCGAGACGCCGAGCGCCTAGACGTCGAGGAAGCGGCGGATCGCGATCGCCGAACCGACCGATCCGATCACCACGCCAACGATCAGCACGACCGCGTTGGTACCCCACAGCGCACTCGTGCTGAGCGCGAACACGTTGTGCAGCGGGTACCAGATGTGCAACGCGGTGACCAGCAGCATCGCGACACCCGAGCCGAGCAGTCCCTGGATGAAGCCTTCAGTGATGAACGGGATTCGGATGAACCAGTTCGTCGCGCCGACCAACTTCATCACCGAAACCTCTCTTCGTCGCGCGAAGATCGCCATGCGAATGGTGTTGAGGATCAGTACGGTCGCCGACAACAAGAGCACGCCCGCGAGCGCCAGGAAGACGATCTGCAGCACGCGAATCGTGTGGTTCATCTCTCGGATGGCCTGAATTGGTGCGGTCACCCGGTAGACGCCGGGCTGATTGGAGAACTGGCTCACGACCGTAAAGGCGTTCGCCGGCACCGTGGGGATGCAGCGGAACGACGTCGGCATGTCCGCGACCGTCAAGGTCTGGGTCTCGGCCGTGTTGAGCAACTGTTTGGCTTCGTTGTAGTCCTGTAACTGGGTGAAGAAGACGCACTTCTTGACAATGGGCAGATTCGCCAGTTCGCCCTGGATGTTGCTGATCTCGCTCTGCGAGGCGGCGGGCTGCATCCAGACGATAACGCGGGTCCCCTGTTGCCACTGGGCCGAGGCCTGGGCGGCACTCTGCTTGAGCAACAGTGCCGCGCCGACGAGCGAGAGCGACACCGCGACGGTCAGCACCGCGGCGATGGTCATCATCCGGTTGCGCCAGAGGTTGCTCAACGTCTCCTTGATGGCGTAGCGGAAATAGACCCTCATTACAGACTGCTCGCGGTCTCGTCGATGCCGTAGACGCCGCGGACCTGGTCGCGGATCATCTCACCCTTGTCGAGTTCGATGACGCGTCGGCGCATCCGGTCCACGAGCGCCTTGTCGTGGGTCGCCATGACGACGGTCGTACCGGTGCGGTTGATTCGCTCGAGCAGCGCCATGATCGATTCAGAGTTCGTGGGGTCGAGGTTGCCGGTCGGTTCGTCGGCGAGCAGGATCAGCGGACGGTTGACGAAGGCGCGCGCCACCGCGACACGCTGCTGCTCACCGCCGGAGAGTTCGTGGGGCAGGTTCTTTGACTTCTCGGTGAGTCCCACGAGGTCGAGGATCTGGGGTACCTGGGATTCCACCGTCGAACGCGGCCGTCCGATGACCTCGAGGGCGAAGGCCACGTTCTCGAAGACCGTCTTGTTCGGCAGCAGGCGAAAGTCCTGGAAGACACAGCCAATGTTGCGTCGCAAGTACGGCACGCGCCACTTGGGCAGGTCACCAATGTCGCGCCCGGCCTCGAGGATCCGACCCCGATCGGGGAGCTCCTCGCGGAGCAAGAGGCGCAGGAACGTCGTCTTGCCCGATCCCGAGGATCCGACGAGAAAGACGAACTCGCCCTTGTCGATATCGAGCGAGATGTCCTTCAGCGCGGGGGTGCCGTTCTTGTAGGTCTTCGAGACGTTCTCAAAGCGAATCACGGTTACACCCCCTTTGGGTTGGTTGGTATCAGCGCGCGGCGCAGTGATCTCGTTCCGGACCATTCTAGTTTGCACGTGCGCGACGTCCGTGCCACGAAACCTTGTCGTTTCACGCGGTCTGAAGATTCTTAAGCGAGGGGGCTAACTCAGACCGCGCTGACGACGAAGTTCGGCTTCCATGAATCCGTCGAGGTCACCCAGCAGCACTGCTTCCACGTTGCCCGTCTCGTAATCAGTGCGGTGGTCCTTCACCAGTTGGTACGGCGCCTGCACGTAACTGCGGATCTGCGAACCCCACGCGTTGTCGCCTCGGTCACCGCTCAGTGCGTCCATCGTGGCGCGTCGCTCGGTGCGCGCGCGTTCGGCCAGCTTCGCTTCGAGGATCTGCATGGCGCGCGCACGGTTCTGGTGCTGACTTCGCTCGTTCTGACAACTGACGACGATGCCCGAGGGCAGGTGGGTGATGCGAATGGCCGAGTCGGTCTTGTTGACGTGCTGACCACCGGCGCCCGAGGAACGGTAGGTGTCGATGCGTAAGTCCTTCTCGTCGATCTCCACCTCCGAGGCATCGTCGGCGAGCAACGGCGTCACGTCGAGACTGGCGAAGCTCGTCTGGCGACGAGCCTGTGAGTCGAACGGACTGATGCGCACGAGCCGGTGCACACCGCGTTCCGCGGACAGCCATCCGTAGGCGAAGCGGCCCTTCACGATGAAGGTCGCCGAAAGTAGTCCCGCTTCGCCGCCCTCGGTCGCCTCGTCGATCTCGACGCCAAATCCGCGTCGCTCGGCCCAGCGCGAGTACATGCGCAGCAACATCTCGGTCCAGTCCTGGGCGTCGGTGCCGCCGGCGCCGGCGTGCAGTTCGGCGATCGCGTCGTTCTCGTCGTAGGGCCCGCTCAGCAGACTTTGGATCTCCAGGGCCGCGAGCTCGTGGGCAACCCGGGTCACGTTGTCGGTCAACTCTTCGATCAGCGACCAGTCAGCGTCACCCGACGCCAGGGCCTCGCGCGAGAAGTCGATCAGCACCGCGCAGTCGTCGATGCCGCGGCGCAGTCCATCGAAGGTGTCGAGGTCGTTGGACAGTCGACCGAGCTCAGTCGTGACCCCGCGGGCGTGGTCCTGGTCGCTCCAGAGGTTGGGGTCCTGCGCCTCGACCGAGAGCGCCGCGTGACGCTCGCGACTCTCGTCGATCTTCAGGTACTCGCGCGCGGCACTCCACCTGGTCTCGAGCTCTTCGAGGCTGGCGACGGCTTCGCGAAGAGCGTTCTCCGCTTTAGGGTCGGCCATGGCACTGCTTGAACTTCCGGCCCGATCCGCACCAGCACGGTTCGTTGCGGCCGATCTTGTCGCCCTCTTTGGGTAACTGCTTGACCACGTTCGCGGTCTTGCCGTGCGCGGGCAACCCCAGCGCGCCGGGCGCGACTTCACTCGCGTTGGTGACGGCCTTCTCCAGGCCCTCGTCGTTCTCATCGGGCGGCGGTTCCGTCGTCTCGACGTGGGTAATGAATCGGACGAAGTCGTGATCGACCGCGACGAGAAGGTGCTCGAACATGAGGTACCCCTCCTTCTGCCACGCGGTCAAGGGATCCTGCTGGGCGACTTGGCGAAGGTGGATACCGTCGCGCAGGTAGTCCATGTCCGACAGGTGGTCACGCCAACGCTGGTCCAGGATCTGGAGCATCACGTCGCGCTCGATCTCCTTGGCGGTGTCGAGTCCCCCGACGTAGTTCTCACACTTCTCCTGGTACATCGCCAGCGCGTCCTCG
>JADGOK010000073.1 GCA_017882985.1 Acidimicrobiales bacterium | reverse complement strand
CGGCTTCTCGCCGCTGGCCGACGCCTTCAACCTCGCCAACACCGTGCCCAACATGTTGTTCGACCTCGTCCTGGGCGGCATCGCGAGCGCCACGTTCATTCCGGTCTTCATCGAACGCCTCGCCCTCGACGGCGAGCGGCGAGCCTGGAAGTCAATCTCGAGCGTGGTGACCGGGGCGCTCATGGTGCTCTTCGTCGCCTCGGTGTTCGCGTGGATCCTCGCGCCGTGGATCATCGACGGCTTCACCCTCATGCATCACTCGAACACCGCTCAACCTCTCCTCGTGGTCACCCAACAGCGCGCCGTCGCCACGTCGCTGCTGCGCTGGTTCGTCCCCCAGATCTTCTTCTACGGTGTCATCGGCATCGCCACCGCTCTGCTCAATGTCCGACGCCGATTCGGCGCCGCGTCCTGGGTGCCCGTCGCCAACAACTTCGTGTGCATCGCGGTGCTCGTCTGGTTCCACCTCGTCGACCCCTCCCCGACGCTTCAATCGCTCGAGGGCTCGACGCACCTGCTCTGGCTCGGGCTGGGTACGACGATGGGGGTCGCGATCCAGTTTCTCTGCCTCGTCCCCTCGCTCGCGCGAAGTGACCTCTGGCGACTTTCCCTGCGATTCAATCGAAAGGACCCGGCCCTTCGAGCAATCGGTCGACTCGGGAGCTGGACGCTGTTGGTGGTCGTTGCGAACCAACTCTCGCTGTACGTAATCTTGGCGTTCGCCTTTGGCATCGGAGGCGACGGCCCCGTGAGCGCCTACACCTACGGATGGTCGCTCATGCAGATGCCCTACGCGGTCGTGGTGGTGTCGGTACTCAGCGCACTGACGCCCCAGCTCTCGGGTCTCGCCACGGCGCAGGACTACGCGGGCCTCAGCGAGCGACTGCGCTTCGGCCTACGTCAGTCGCTGGTCATCATCATTCCCTGCACGTTGGTGCTCTTGATTCTCGCCCAGCCGATCGTCGCCATTCTGTTGAATCACGTGAACCTGTTGAATCACGAGAACGCGTCACACGTGCTCGCGGCCGGGACGGTGCTCGCCGTACTCGCCGCGGGACTGCCCGGATTCACGGTGTTCCAGCTCTGTGTTCGAGGACTGCAGTCGATGCAGCGCGCCCGCGAGGTCTTCTACCTCTACGCACTGCAAAACGCTCTCACGATCGCTCTGGCGATCGTCCTCGGGCGCCATTCCATCGCTGGTCTCACTTCAAGCATCTCGATCGCCTACACCGTCGGCGCCGTGGTCGCGCTCGCCACGCTCGCGCGCCATCAGGTGTCCATCGCCCCCGTAATCTGGTCGGTACACGTTCGCCGGAGCCTTTGGGCGTCACTCGGGGCCGCCATCACCATGGCGCTCACCTACGCCGCGTCGGGCGCGACGCGCGGCGCAGGACTCGTCGGGCGCTTCTCAACGGCCGCCATCGCCGGACTACTCGTCTACGCCCTGCTCGTCCTGGTCTCCCAGTGGCGTCTCGCTCGGCGTTCGGGAAAAGGTGCAAGGCTTAGGTCGTTCTAAGGGGGACCCGTGGCACGGATTCGCGTCATCACCGATAGCGCTTGCGACATTCCAGACGAGATCACGCGTCAACTCGACATCGACGTCGTCTCGCTGAGCATTCGATTCGGTGAGAACGAGTTCACCGACCGGGTCGATCTCACGCCCTCGGACTTTTGGGCCAAGTGCAAGGCGTCAAAAGTGTTGCCCGAGACGTCCGCGCCCTCGCCCGGAGCGTTTCAGGCGGCCTACGAGCGAGCAAAGTCCGACGGCTGTGACGGCGCGATCGTGCTGACCCTCTCGGCCGCACTGTCCGCGACGCACCAGTCGGCGCAGCTCGCCGCGGACACCGTCGGGACGACGTTCGACGTGCGCGTCGTCGACACCAAGGCCGTGTCCATGGCCCTGGGACTGCTCGCCATCGACGTCGCCGAGATGGCCCAGTCCGGTGCCGCACTCGACCAGCTCGTCGAACGAGCGCAGTCGCTGATCGCCAAAGTCGGCGTGTGCGCCATGCTCGACACGCTCGAACACCTCGTCAAGGGCGGGCGCGTCGGTGGCGCACGAGCACTTCTTGGTCAGGTGCTCTCGATCAAGCCTCTGCTCGAACTCAAGGACGGCGTGGTCGCCGAAGCCGGTCGTCAGCGCACGCGGGCCAAGGCCCTCGCCGCCATCGCCGACGTCGCGCGTTCGCACGCACCGCTGCGACGACTGGCGGTCGTGCACGGCGACGCCCCGGGCGTCAAGGGGTTTGCCGAAATGGTGCGTGACATCCAAACCGAGTTCCCACTGATCATCGCCGATGTCGGATCGGTCGTGGGCACCCACGGCGGACCGGGAATCATCGGCCTCTGCTGGGTCGAGGCGTAAGAGGGCGCCGCACCACTAAAGTCCTAGGCGTGAGCGATTCAAACGAACCACGCGAACCCGACGTCGTCGATCGGGCGCTGCACTCGTTTGACCACGTCCTGGACGTCATCCACGACAAGTACCTACGCCCCGTACTCGTCGGCGGTCGGATGGTCGCCTTCGGCTTCATCATTCTGTTGATGGCCCTGGTGCTCGTCATCACCTTGTTGCTGGGTCTGATGCGCCTGTGCAACGTGTACCTCTTCGCCGGCCACGAGTGGATCACGTACGCCATCGTTGGCTCAATTTTCCTGGTCGTAGGGCTTATTCTTTGGCGACGTCGCCGTCCGATCAATCTGAGAAAATAGTGACCCAGCACACGCGTGTTCTTATCGTGGGCTCGGGCCCAGCCGGCCTCACGGCGGCGATCTACAGCGCGCGAGCCCAACTCAGCCCCATCGTCATCGAGGGTGAGCCGTCGTCCACGACCGACCAACCAGGCGGGCAATTGATGCTCACCACCGACATCGAGAACTTCCCGGGGTTCCCCGACGCGATCACCGGACCAGAGCTGATGGCCAACATGCGCGCCCAGGCGGTGCGATTCGGTGCCGACCTGCGCGTCACCAAGGTGCAGAAGCTCGACGCCTCGCGTCGGCCGTTCTGCGCGTGGGTGACCGGCGATGGTGAGGCGCCGAGCATCACCGCCGACGCCGTGATCCTCGCCACCGGCGCCAGGTCGACGATGCTGAACGTGCCGGGTGAAGAGCGTCTCTTGAGCCACGGTCTGTCGACGTGCGCGACGTGTGACGGCTTCTTCTTTCGCGGTCACGACATAGCGGTCGTGGGTGGCGGCGACTCCGCGCTCGAAGAGGCGACCTTCCTCACGAGATTCGCCAAGAGCGTCACGGTCGTGCATCGCCGCGACTCGCTGCGCGCGTCAAAGATCATGCAGGAACGCGCGTTCAACAACGAGAAGATCCACTTCGCGTGGAACACCCAGGTGACCGAGGTGCTGGGCGTGGACAAGGTATCGGGCCTCGCGGTAAAGGATACGGTCACGGGCGTGGGACGCATCCTCGACGTCACCGGTGTGTTCATCTCCATTGGCCATATCCCCAACACGACACTGGTGACCGACCAGGTGGATCTCGAAGAGAACGGCTACGTCCGCACGGGCCTGGGCTCGTACACGTCCATCGAGGGCCTCTTCGCCGCCGGCGACGTGCAGGACCACGTCTATCGCCAGGCGGTCACGTCGGCGGGATCCGGCTGCATCGCGGCGATCGACGCCGAGCGGTGGCTCGAAGCGCAGGGTTACTAGCACTCGGTCGCTAAGGTGGACGCTGCGACGTTCGTAGCGGGCGTCATCTTTGGAGGTAAGTATGAGTAACCAAATCACGACGCTGACCGACGCGACGTTCGACGAAGTCGTGGGGTCGTCAGAGAAGCCGATTCTCGTCGACTTCTGGGCCGAGTGGTGTGGGCCGTGCAAGATGATCGCCCCGATCCTCGAGGAACTGGCCGTTGAACAGTCGGACAAGTTCACGATCGGAAAGCTCGACGTTGACGTCAACGTCGCGACCGCCACAAAATTTTCGGTAATGAGCATTCCCACGCTGTTGCTCTTCAAGGACGGCGAAGTCATCGCACGTCTCGTGGGCGCCAAGCCCAAGGGCGCGCTGCTCCAAGAGATCACCGCGAACCTGTAGTCCCGATTCTGCCCTTCGACCTGCTGCAGCGCGGCGCCGAGGATTCACGCGTACGCGAACTACAAGAGCGACTCGCCAGTATTGGTTACGCCCCGCTCACCGATTCCGCTGGCCAGTTCGGCGACGGCACGGTCATTGTGGTCGAGGCCTTTCAACGCTCCCGGGGACTACCCATCACCGGTGTCATCGACGAGACCACCTGGAATCGACTGATTGAAGCGGGCTGGCGCCTGGGTGAGCGCTTGCTCTATCTCGCTCATCCCCATCTGCGCGGCGACGACGTCGCCGAACTGCAAGTGCGTCTCGCACAGTTGGGATTCAATCCCGGACGGATCGATGGGATCTTCGGCTCGGTCACCGAACACGCGTTGCTCGACTTTCAACGTAACTGTGGACTCGAAACCGACGGCACCCTGACGCGGGCGACACTGTTGGAGATCCTGCGACTCACCTCCATTGTCTCGAATCGTTATCTCGTCACCGAGGCTCGCGATCAAGCTGGATTCGACGACGTCGGCGCGGGTCCCATCGTCGTCTGTGGCCAAAGCCCACTCGCCCAGCTGGTCGCGCAGAACCTGGTGAGCGCTCGTGAGGTACGCTTGATGGAGGACGCGACGACCGACGAGGTGGCGCTCTTTTCCAACGCGCACCAGGCGGCTCTAGTGCTGTCGTTTCAAACCCTCGAGCAGTTGAATGTGATTCATCTGCACTACTGGGCGAGTTACCACTCACATTCACGCCGTGCGGAGCAACTGGCCGGAGCAATCGGCGCCGGCCTCGGCCGCTCTGAGAAACTGCCCCGGGTCGAAATCACCGGAATGGCCCTGCCGATCCTTCGTGAAACCAAGATGATGACGTTGCACATCGAACACGGAACCCCGGCTCATCAGGTTTTGAGCGAAATGGCCGCCGAAATCGCCGCCGTGGTGATGAAAGTTATCCACAGGGAGCCGTAGAGTTCCGTTCAAAATTCCGGTATTTGGCTGGCAAAATCCCGGCAATTGAAGGGAATAGCGGAGAAACCCACAACTTCATCCACAACTTGGGGATAACTTCAACAAGAGGGTTAAGTTGAAGGTTGAAGCCTATTTCGCTTGAGAGATTGCAATGTATATCCGTTCCAGATCGTCAAGATCCGCAAAATCTATGACGATTCGCCCGTTTCGTCCCTTGAGGTCAACGTGCACCCTCGTGTTCAGATAGTCCTCGAGCAGTTGCTCCAGTTCAGCGACACTCGCGTCAGGCACCGGTCGGAGGCGAGGTGTCCCGGCGCCAGTCTTCGAGACCGGCTCTTCACTACTGGCTGGCTTGGGCTCGAGAAACGTCTTGACTGCTTCTTCAGTGGCACGAACTGACAGCTCGTTCTTGATGATTCGAGCCACCATGGTCGACTGTGCAGTCGGGTCACTTAAAGCCAGCAACGACCGCGCGTGACCGGCGCTGATCTGCGAACTTGCCAGGGCCGACTGGGCCACTTCGCCTAACTGCAGGAGTCGTAACGTGTTCGTAATATTTGCTCGGCTCTTTCCAACCCGTTGCGCGACTTGCTCGTGAGTCATATCAAACTCATCGATCAGCTGTTGGTACGCGGCAGCCTCCTCCAATGGATGGAGGTCGACGCGGTGGAGATTCTCCACAACGGCCTGCTCAAGGGACAGTCGATCGTTGACGTCGTCTTGAACCAGCACCGGGACCAATTCCAAACCAGCCAGGCCAGCGGCACGCCAGCGACGCTCCCCCGCTATGAGTTCGTAGAGATCGACCTCACCCTCAACGGGACGGACGATCAACGGTTGGAGG
>JADGOK010000072.1 GCA_017882985.1 Acidimicrobiales bacterium | reverse complement strand
GCGGCGTAATTGCCGTCGGCGATCCACCGGTCGCCCGATAGATGCTCGCTCTGGCGCGCGCGCCACTCGTCCTTCGGCGCTCCCACCCATCCGGGACCCCAGTAGAGGTGGTCGAGGTGGACGACCGGGAGCCCGGTCCGTCGACCAAGTTCGTTCGCGAAGGTCGTCTTGCCCGCTCCACCCGACCCGACGACGGCTACACGTTGCACGGGTACCAGTCTTACCGACCACCGAGCCGGAGCGCCGCGTCCAGTGTCGGCGTGCCAGTCGCCCGGCCTCGCCGCGACGCCAGAACCTTGCGACGTTCGTGCGACACTGGCGTACGTGGTCAATCTGCCCGACGTCGTTCGCAACAAGGCGAGACTCGCCGGCGCGTCAGCGTGGGTGGACGGCCTCGACGATCTCGTCGGCGATCTCGAACGTGAGTGGTCCATCATGGTCGGACGGACCTACGGCGGCGGCACCGAGGCCTTCGTCGCCGAGGCCCTGCTCGACGACGGAACGCCGGCGGTGTTGAAATTGCTCATTCCCCGCGAGGGAGATGACGCGCAACGTGAGATCACGACGCTCGCCTTGGTGAACGGCGAGGCGTGTCCCAAGCTGCTGCGTGCCGACGTCGCGCGCGCCGCGATGCTTCTCGAGCGGCTTGGTCCGTCGCTCTCGGACTTGCACGCACCCCTGCCCGAGCGCCACGAGATCCTCTGTGACGTTGCCCAACGCGTCTGGCGACCAGCTCCCGATTGCGCACTGCCCACGGGCTCGACCAAGGCGCGCTGGTTGAGCGAGTTCATTGCGACCACGTGGGAGGCCCTCGACCGACCCTGCTCGGAACGGACGTTGCAGTACGCGCTCGACTGCGCAGAACGTCGCGCAGCGGCGCACAACCACGAAACGGCGGTCCTGGTTCATGGTGACGTGCACCAATGGAACTGCCTTCGAGCAGAGGTCGGTTACAAGCTGGTTGACCCCGACGGACTCCTCGCCGAGGCGGAGTACGACCTGGGGATCTTGATGCGAGAGGACTCCGTCGAACTCGTAGAGGGCAACGCCCGGGACCGAGCGCAGTGGCTGGCGCGTCGCTGCAACCTCGACGCGACCGCGATTTGGGAATGGGGCGTCGTGGAGCGCGTCTCGACGGGACTGCTCTGTACGCAAATCGATCTCCAGCCAGTCGGGCGAGAGATGCTCGCGGCCGCCGAGCACGTGTGTGAGTAGGCGAGGCTCCGAAACGTCAGGGGACGTCGTCGAATCCAGTTCTAGCTGGTCGAAACATTAGGCTGGGGTTTCGTTGGAGAAGGTCGTCATCTGACAATTCCTTTCGACACGAAGTTGGGAGGTTGGTGTGCCCGTTGCCAAGGCCGGGAGACGCCTGAGGGCGTCCGGCGCGACCTTTGACGATCTGCTCGACGTGGCGATGAACCTACGCTGGACGTGGAAGGTCGAAGCCCGGCTCCTCTTCAAGAGCCTGGACCCCGACGCGAGTCCCGGAGCCCTCGAATGGCCGCACCAATTGCTGCTCGGACTCGGTCGCGCCAAGGTCGACGAGCTACTGCGGAGCGACCCGAACGTCGCCGAGCTCGCGCGCGTCGTCGTCGAGAACTTTCGTCGCTACGACAAGATCAGTTCTTCGTGGTTCTCGCGTACGCATCGCCGACAGCGGAACCTGGTGGTCGCGTACATTGCGGCCGAGTTCTCGCTCACCGACTCGCTGCCCATCTTCGCCGGCGGGCTCGGCACGGTCGCCGCGGAACACTTGAAGGCCTGCAGTGCACTCGGCGTGCCGGTCGTGGGGGTGGGGCTCTTGTACCGCGGCACCTCGCACCAGTGGCTCGACCGCGAAGGTCGCCAGCACGAGGCGTGGGACATGACCTCACCCTCACAGATGCCGATCGTGCGCGCCCGCGACCACCAGGGCCGTGTCGTACAGGTCACCGTGTCGCTCCCCGGACGCGACGTACAGGTCGACGTCTATTCGGCGCGCGTCGGGCGTAATCGACTCCTACTGCTCGACAGCGCCGTGAGCACCAACTCCCTCGCTGACCGATCGATCACCGCGCGCCTCTACGACAGTGACCCGGAGACGCGCTTCTCCCAGGAACTCATCCTCGGCGTGGGCGGCATGCGCGCGCTCGCCGCCGTGGACATCGAGCCGGCGGTGCTGCACCTCAATGAAGGCCACTCGGCCTTCGCGGTACTCGAGCGAATCCGACGCGTCATGGCCCAGGAGGGGCTCAGTTTCGACGAGGCGCGCACCGCGGTCCGTCCCGGCGTCATCTTCACGACCCACACGCCCGTCGCCGCCGGACACGACTACTTTCCCCCGAGCGTCGCGCGGCGATTCCTCGCGCCCTACGCGGTCATCCTCGGCGTGGAGCTCGAGACGCTGGTCTCACTGGGACGCGTGAATCCAGATGATCCGGGTGATTCGTTCTGTCCGACCGTGTTCGCCTTGCGTCTCGCCGGTCACCGCAACGGCGTGAGCCGCCTGCACGGCCGGGTCACCCGAGAGCAATGGTCGATGCTCTGGCCCCGATTGCCACTGGACGAAGTACCCATTGACCACGTCACCAACGGCGTACACCTCGAATCGTGGACGACGAACCTCTACAGCGAACTCTTCACCGAGGCCGTCGGTATGCAGTGGCAGATCACGCCGGGCGACCCGGTGATGTGGTCCAAACTCGTCGACGTGGATGACGCGACGCTGTGGCGAGTGAAGAACCAGGCCCGCAGCGACCTGGTTGATTTCACGCGACGTCGGGCCCGCAACGAACTCGCGCGACGTCACGCGCCGAGCGAGCGGGTGACCTCTCTCACGCTGCTCAACCCGGAGTGGCTGACCATTGGCTTCGTCGGGCGCTTCGTCGCCTACAAGCGTCCGACCCTGCTACTGAGTGATCCCGAACGACTCGCGCGCATACTGAAGAATCCGAGGGGCCCGGTGCAGGTGGTCTTCGCCGGTAAGGCGCACCCCGATGACCAGTCGGGCAAGCTCTTGTTGCAGAACATGATCGAGTTCGCGACGCAGTACGGCGTGGCGGACCGCTTCGTCTTCATCGTCGACTTCGACACCACGATGGACCGCGCGCTCGCCCAGGGCGCCGACGTCTGGTTGAACACGCCGCGACGACCGCTTGAGGCCTGCGGTGTTGGAGGCATGAAGGCGGGTATGAACGGCGCCCTCAACTTCAGCACCGTCGACGGCTGGTGGGACGAGGCCCGTCTCGACGCCGACCCTACGGCGGAGCCCATTGGGTTCACGATCGGCACGAGCGGGCCCTACGCCGACGAAGAGACCCAGGACGTGCTCGACGCCGCGTCACTCTACGACGTGTTGGAGAACGAGATCGTGCCGTGCTTCTACGATCGCGATCCAACCGACGTGCCACGATCGTGGACTGCCTCGGTCAAACAGTCGATGTCGACGCTCGCGCCAACCTGGGACGCGCTGCGCATGGCGCGCGAATACACCGAGACCTACTACCTGCCCGGACACGCCAAGGTCGAACAGCTCCAATCGGGTGGCGCGAAGTCGGCGCGCGTTCGGGCTCATGACCTGGAGCGCCTGCGTTCACACTGGTCCGCGTTATCGGTGTCGGTTGAAGAGATGGCGCGAACGACTGGCGTCGCGAACCAGTACGACGTCGTGGTGCGTCTCGGTGCATTAGAACCGGCAGACCTGCGCGTCCAACTGTGGGTCGTCGCCGAACCGTCGTCGCCACCGCGCGCCGTCGAAGCGACGCTCATCGAACGGGCCGGCAATCACGCGCTCTACGTGGCCGCCGTCGTCGGAGGTGGCGACACCGCGCCCAGCGAAGTCGTCGCGAGGATCCTTCCGTCGGCGATCTATTCGGACGGCGAAGCCATCCCCGGACTGATCACGTGGTCCGGGTGACGCGCGACACGAACGCCAAGATCGCGCCCGCGCTGGGTGAACTCGCGGCACTGCGCGGCGTTGAACTCAGTTACGTCGACGGTCTCCAAGACCAGCACGACGCCGATCCCGACGTCGTCGTCGCCGTCCTTAACTCCTTTGACGACATGGAGTCGATCCCTTCGTCCAACGACGCACGCTCAGCCCTTCGCCAGCGTCGCCAACAGATCCTCGACCGTGTCGTCGAGCCGGTCTACGTCGTCGACGAAGGCGTCGAATCGGTGCTCTCGATCCGATTACGTCGATCGGTCAGTTCCGTCGAGTGTCGCGTCGAGTTCGAGTTCGGTGGCGAGATCAGTTGGGACGTCTCGACCGAGGTACTCGCGCCGCTCAGTCGACCACGGGGTGCCGAAGGCCAGAAGTTCGCGTTGTCCTTGCCCGCGATGCGGGTGGGCTACCACCATCTGCACTTGACCGCCGGACGGGTCTCGGTCCGTTCGACGCTCATCGTGCGTCCCTTGCGTGGCGCTCGCCACCGCTTCGCCCACGACTGGCGCGCCTACTCCGTCCAGGCCCCGATCTTCTCGTTACATTCGCAGCGCAGTTGGGGCAGCGGTGACGTCGGTGACCTCGACGAGTTCGCCCGTCTGGTGTCAAACCAACACGCCACGGTCGTCTCCACCCTTCCGCTGCTCGCAACGTTCGGTCCCCACGCCTTTGAGTCCAGTCCCTACCGGCCGGTGAGCCGACGGTTTTGGAGCGACCGGTGGATCGCCCTCGATCAAGTCGAGGACCTGCTCAAGTCACCGGCCGCCCAGCACCTGATCAACGTGACGTATTCACCCGAACGCCGGGCCGCGTGGACCGTGGACGGCATCGTCGACGGGGCCGCCGCGTTCGCGGCGAAGCGCAACGTCATCCAGGCGTGGGCGGCGACTCAGAGTGAGTTCGTTGCCCAGCACGAAAGCGGACTGCAATCGTTCTTGATGGATCATCCCGACGTGAACGACTACGCCCGGTTCCGCGCCGCGGGCGAACGATTCGGCCTCGATTTCCACCACTGGCCCTCGACCGCGAAGAGCGGTCTGCTGCGCTGGAACGACGTCGATCCGTCGATCGTTCGCTACCACGTGCTCGCCCAGTGGATTATCGACGTCCAGATGACCGACCTCTCGTCGAAGCTCGCCCAGCGCGGTCAGACCCTGGAACTGGACGTACCGGTCGGC
Organism: Acidimicrobiales bacterium; assembly: GCA_017882985.1. Taxonomy (GTDB): domain Bacteria; phylum Actinomycetota; class Acidimicrobiia; order Acidimicrobiales; family RAAP-2; genus RAAP-2. Next base: position 776 of record JADGOK010000072.1, on the reverse strand, counting down.
GTGCACCCCTTCGGCTACGACGTGTGGCACAACCCCGAGCAGTACGTGACCACGATGTCGATCGGAGCGCCGCCCGATGAGCTCACGATCGACGGCCAGACCTGGGGATCGCCACCGCCGCACCCCGAGAACTGCCGCAACGACGCGCACGCCAAGTTTCGTGAGGCACTGCGCTTCCACATGCGTGTCGCGGGGATCGTGCGCGTCGACCACGTTATGGGCCTGCAACGACTCTTTTGGGTCCCCCAGGGCGCGGCGGCGGAGGCCGGCGTCTACGTGTCGATGCCGTTCAAGGAACTGTTGGCCATTGTCGCGGTTGAAGCCCAGCGACTCGGGGTCGACATCGTGGGCGAGGACCTGGGCACCGTCGAACCCGATCTGCGCCAAGCAATGCGTCGCGACGGGCTGCGGCGAACCTACGTTGCGCAGTTCGCCATCGGACCCGAGACGTTGGACGACGTGCCGCCGGGATCGGTCGCGTCATTCGCGACCCACGACACCGCCACCTTCGCCGGTTGGTGGAGCGGCTCGGATATCGACGAGCGCGAGAATCTCGGCCTGCTCGACGCGTTGGTCGCCGAGAGTACGCGCGACGAACGTGAGGAGCTACGCCGCCGACTCGCGCACGCGCTCGAGTGCGAACCGGACGATGAACCCGGTGACGTGCTCGCCGCCCTGCACGCGTGGCTCGGCGAGAGTGACGCGGGTCTCGTCATGGTCCAACTGGACGACCTGTTGGGAGAACCCTCGGCCGTCAACATCCCGGGCACCTTGCA
>JADGOK010000071.1 GCA_017882985.1 Acidimicrobiales bacterium | reverse complement strand
GAGCTTCTGGTGGCGACGCTGGGCCGAACAGTCCCGTTCCCCGAGCCAGAGGGTGTTGCCGTGCGCGTCGGCGAGGATCTGCATCTCGATGTGGCGCGGTTTGGTGAGGTAGCGCTCGACGTAACATTCGCCGCGACCGAAGTAACTGAGCGCTTCGCGTTGGGCGCTCTCGAGAGCGCTCGGCGCGTCGTTGGGTCCTTCGACCACTTTCATCCCGCGTCCGCCACCGCCGTAGGCCGCCTTAATCGCGACGGGCCAGCCGAACTCGTGGCCGAACGCGACCACTTCGTCCGCGTGACCAAGGGCCTCACTGCGACCGGGCACGCCGGCGACGCCCACTGCCTCGGCGGCGAGGCGCGACGAGATCTTGTCACCCATCACCTCGATGGCTTCGGGCGGGGGACCGATGAACGTCACGCCGCGCGACGTGATCGCCCTGGCGAAATCGGTGTTCTCGGAGAAGAAGCCGTAGCCCGGGTGGACGGCGTCGGCGTCGGAGCGCTCGATGACGTCCAGGATGGCGTCGGTGTTGAGGTAGCTCTCGGCCGCGGTGGAGCCCCCGAGGGCGTACGCCTCGTCGGCGAGGCGTACGTGCAGCGCGTTGCGGTCGAGCTCGGAGTAGACGGCGACGGTGGTGATGCCCATTTCGCGGCAGGTGCGGATAATGCGCACCGCGATCTCGCCTCGATTGGCGATGAGGACTTTCTTTAACACGTCAACCTCCGTACCGGGACTGCTATTTTCTACCACCCACCGCTTAAACCCTAATGTTTAGACGTGAATCCAATGATTTGGCGCGTCGAGCACTTTATGGAGATCGACTCGACCAACACCTGGCTGGTGAAGAAGGCCAACGAGGGCGCCGACGAGGGGCTGGCGGCGTACGCGGACTTCCAGTCGAACGGTCGGGGCCGTCTCGATCGACGATGGGAGTCACCGACGGGTACCGCCTTGTTGTGCTCGGTACTCTTGCGTCCCGCGATCGATGCCGACCAACTGCAACTGGTCGTCGCGGCCGTCGCGCTCGCCGTTCGGGCGGCACTCGTGCGCCTCTGTGGCGTGCGTCCCGGTCTCAAGTGGCCCAACGACCTGATGGTCGAAAACCGTAAACTCGCTGGTCTGCTCGCCGAGATCGTGACGACGGGTGACGAGTGGGGGGTCGTCGTGGGTTTTGGCGTCAATCTGACGAGCAGTCCCGATCCATCGACGTCCACGAACGTCCTCGAGGCGTCGGGCGTGCGCGTCACGCCGCGCGCGCTGCTCGACATCGTGCTCGAAGAGCTCGAAGTGCGTCGCGACAGCCTCGACTCTGAAGTGGGGCGCTCGGCCCTGCGCGACGAGTACGAACGCGCGCTGCTCACGTTGGGCCAGGTGGTGCGCGTCGAGACGCTGAACGAGGTCTTTGTCGGCGAGGCGTGCCGCGTCGACACCCATGGACGATTGGTGGTCGACACCGAGGACGGCGAGATGAAGTTCTTCGTCGGCGACGTGGTGCACCTGCGCGCTCAGGATGGCGCTTCGTGACCAGTCCGACGCGCGTGCTCGTCACGGGCGCCTCGGGACAGGTGGGCGTTGATCTCGTGGACATTCTCTCGGGCGCCATCCCGCTCGGCGCCGACGCGACGTTTCAACCCGACGGGCAACCGGTTGCGGACGACGAGTTCATCGTGCTCGCTCTCGGTCGCCACGATCTTGACGTGACCGACCGTGACGCGGTGGCCCAGGCCATCGACGTGTCGAGACCGGACGTGATCGTGCACCTGGCCGCGTACACCGCCGTCGACCGTGCGGAGAGCGACGTGGAGAACTGTTACGCCGTGAACGCCACGGCGACCGAGTCGCTCTCGACTGCCGCCCACGACGCGGGTGCCCACTTGATCACGATTTCGACTGACTACGTGTTCGACGGCACCAAGGGAACCGCGTACGTCGAAGACGATGACGCCAATCCGCTCAACGTCTACGGCGGCTCGAAACTCGCGGGCGAATTGCTGTGCTCGGACGAGGACACCGTCGTGCGCACGTCGTGGGTCATGGGCGTGCGGGGAAAGAACGTCCTGCACGTGATCGCCGATCGCGCCGCGTCGGGGGCGAACGTGCGCTTCGTCAACGACCAGACCGGAACGGTCACCCTCGCGGCGGACCTGGCGCGCGCGCTCGTGACGATGGTGCGTCAACGACCCGGGGGAGTGTGGCACGTGGCCAACACCGGGACGACGACGTGGTTCGAGGTCGCGCGGTTCGCCGGTTCCGTGCTCGGGCGTGAGGACACGTTCGCGACGCCCATCGCGACGAGCGACCTCGATCCGGCACCGCTCGCGACCCGACCGACGCGCAGCGACCTTTCGACCGCCAAGTGGCAGGCGCAGTCCTGGCTGGCGCTGCCCGCGTGGCGCGACGGCGTCAGCCGGTTACTGGCGGACCGCGTTGGTCGGCGCGACGCGTCATGAACGACGTCGCCCACGACGTCGCGGCCGTCGTTGTTGACTACCACGCCGGTGACGCCCTGACGGGCTGTCTCGCGTCACTTCGTACCAACGGCGTCGTGGACATCGTCGTCGTGGAGAACGGGGAGCGCGGTTCCACACCGCCGGCGCTCGTGGGTCACGACGACGTGGTGCTCGTCGAACCAGGTCTCAATCTCGGCTACGGGCGTGGTGTCAATCGTGGCGCCGCGGTGGCCAAGCACTCGAGGTACCTGTTGGTGTCGAACCCCGACGTCGTGATTCATCCGGGCGCGGTGAGCGCATTGACGGCCTACCTCGACACCCACCCCAACGTCGCGGTGGTCGGTCCTCAGATTCAGCGACCCGATGGTTCGATCTACCCGTCCCAGCGGGTCTTTCCCAACTTCTGGTTGGCCGGGGCGCACGCGCTGCTCGCGCCGTTGTGGGCGAACAACCCCGCGACCCGCGCCTACCGATCCCCTCGACCCGACGGCACGGTCGACTGGGTCTCGGGGGCGTGTTTTCTCATCCGCCGCGACGTCTTCGAGGCGATCGGCGGCTTTGACGAGCGGTACTTCATGTTCGCCGAAGACATGGCGCTGTGCTGGCAGGTACGCGAACACGGTTACGCCGTGGCGGCCGTCCACGACGCGGCGGTGACCCACATCGAGGGCCTGTCGCGCCAACGTGCCTCTCGCGCGATGCTCGTCGCGCACCACGCGGGCGCGCTGCGTTTCGAGTGGCAGACGGCGAAGGGACTGCGAAGGTTGCTGGCGCCCCTCGCCACGCTCGTGCTGGGGCTGCGCCTCGGCCTCGTCTTGTTGATGCGCCCGAAGTCCTAGGTCCGCCGGCGCGTAGAATAGGTCCAGGGCTGCGAGTGGTTCTGTGGTTGCAAGTCGATGCCAGCCGCGGGCGAAACGACCCACGTAAGGCGTCTTGTTGACGCTGAGCATGGCGCGGTTTAGAAGTAAGTCCTGCCCTGGACCGGTCAAAGTGGTCGGTTTGGGAGCCGGTGAAGTGTGCGACGACGTCGCCGGAGAGCGTTTTCGCTGCCGGAGGCGCGCACGGACACCGCTGCAGGCAAGTGTGGGGTCAAAGACCAGGTCAGACACTCGCAGCCCTGAAGCAACCCCACTTCGACCGTTAGGCTGGGTCTCGATATGAGTGTGTTCAACAAGATCTTGAAGGCCGGCGAGGGCAAGCGGGTTCGCCAACTCTCCGAACTGGTCGGACCCGTCAACGAGCTCGCGGGCGAGATGGCGGCCCTCACCGACACGGAACTTCGCGCCAAGACCGAGGTCTTCCGAGAGCGTCTCGCCGAGGGCGAATCGCTGGACGACCTCTTGCTCGAGGCCTTTGCCGTTGTGCGTGAAGGTGCGACGCGCGTTCTCGGCCAGCGCCACTACGACGTGCAGCTGATGGGTGGCATGGCGCTGCACTTCGGCTGGATTGCGGAAATGAAGACCGGTGAGGGAAAGACCCTGGTCTCGACCCTGCCCGTGTACCTGAACGCGCTGGCGGGTCAGGGCGTGCACGTGGTGACGGTGAACGATTACCTCGCCACCCGTGACGCCAACTGGATGGGACAGCTCCATCGATTCCTCGGGCTCACCGTCGGGCGCGTCGGGCCGGATCTGCCCGAGTTCGATCAGAAGCGCGAGGCCTACGCCTGCGATGTCACGTACGGCACGAACACCGAGTTCGGCTTTGACTATCTGCGCGACAACATGGCGCGCCGGCGCGAACACATGGTCCAGCGCGGCCACCACTACGCCATCGTCGACGAGGTCGACTCGATCCTGATCGACGAGGCCCGTACGCCGCTCATCATCTCGGGTCCGGCGTCGGACGTCACCAAGCTCTACTACCAGTTCGCCTCGATCGTGCGCACGCTCACCCGTGACGACGACTACGAGGTCGACGAGGAGAAGAAGACCGTCATTCCGACCGAGGCCGGTATTGAGAAGGTCGAGCGCCAACTCGGCGTCACCAACCTCTACGACGCGGTCGCGACGAACTACGTGCACCAGTTGGGCCAGGCCCTGCGGGCGAAGGAACTCTTCCACCGCGACAAGGACTACCTGGTCGACGCCGGTGAGGTGAAGATCGTCGACGAGTTCACGGGTCGCACCCTCGACGGGCGCCGGTGGTCGGACGGACTGCACCAAGCTGTTGAAGCCAAGGAGCGCGTGCGGATCCAAGAGGAGAACCACACGTGGGCGACCGTCACCCTGCAGAACTACTTCCGTCTCTATGAGAAGCTGGCGGGCATGACCGGCACGGCCGAGACCGAGGCCGGTGAGTTCGGCAACACCTATCGTCTGTCGGTCGTGTCGATTCCCACGCACAAACCTTCGCGCAGAGACGACCAGCCCGACCTCATCTTTAAGACCGAGGCCGCCAAGTTCAAGTCCATTGTCGACGACGTTCGCGAGCGCAGCGATCGCGGTCAACCGATCCTGCTCGGCACCGCGTCGGTCGAAAAGTCCGAACTGCTGTCGCGCGAACTCTCCAAAGCCGGCGTCCAGCACGAGGTCCTCAACGCGAAGCAACACTTTCGCGAGGCCGAGATCGTCGCCCAGGCCGGTCGCAAACACGCGGTGACCGTCGCCACCAACATGGCCGGTCGCGGTGTCGACGTGATCCTCGGCGGCAACTTCGAGGGACTCGCCACGCGCGAAGCGGTTGGTCGCGGGCTCTCGCCCGACAGCGAAGAGTACGACGCCGCCTACCAGGCCGCGTTGTCACAGTTCCGGGTGATCTGCGAGGGCGAGGGCGACGAGGTGCGCGACCTCGGTGGGCTCTACGTGCTCGGTACCGAGCGCCACGACTCGCGACGGATCGACAACCAGCTGCGCGGACGTTCGGGCCGCCAAGGTGACCCCGGCGAGAGTCGTTTCTACCTCTCACTCGAGGACGACCTGTTGCGACTCTTCGCGACGGGCGCCGTCTCGTGGGTGATGGACCGTACGATGCCCGACGACCTGCCGATCGAGGCGAAGATGGTCTCCAAGGCCATCGAGCGTGCCCAGAACACCGTCGAGGGTCGCAACGCCGAGATCCGCAAGGACGTCCTCAAGTACGACGAGGTCATGAACGAGCAGCGCAAGGTCATGTACGGTCGCCGTCAGCAGGTCATCGACGGTGAGGACATTCACGACGCCACCATCGAGATGATCGAGCAGATCATGACCGAAGTCGTCGAAGAGCGATTCGCCGGCGAGTTCGCCGAAGAGTGGGACATCAACGCCCTGCTCGTGGACCTGCAGAACTACTACCCGACGCGACTCACTTTCGAGACGCTCGACGCCTACGACGACCGCGAGGAGATCGTGGCGCTCGTTCTCGAGGACGCGCTGGCGATGTACCAGGAGAAGTGTGAGAACTACGTCGGGGGACTCGACACCGCCAAGGAGATCGAGCGCGACGTGATGCTCCAGATCCT